>CAIPFS010000480.1 GCA_903864375.1 uncultured Verrucomicrobiota bacterium | reverse complement strand
GGCTGCGACGCCATCATCCATGTGCTGGACGTTGTTGCCGGGCGCAAGGTGAAGGAGATCGAGGCCGGGGCTTACATCGCTGCCTCTGGTGCGTTGGTGGACGACCATCTGTATGTCGGCCACTACGAAAACGCCTTTCTCAGTGTGAACCTCACGGAGGGCAAGATTGACTGGACCTATCGGGACAGGAATTTCCCCTATCTTTCATCCCCGGCAGTGACCACGGATCGAGTGATTGTGGGCGGCCGCGACAAGCGGCTTCACTGTCTGAATCGAACCAGCGGCGAAGCGGTCTGGGTCTTTTCGACCCGTGGAAAGGTGGATAGTTCACCGGTTGTTGCGGGGGACAGTGTGGTGGTTGGTTCCGACGACGGACGAATCTATCAGGTTGCACTGTCCGACGGCCGGGAAATCTGGAGTTACGAGATTGGCCAACCGGTCCAAAGTTCTCCCGCCGTGGCAGAGGGCCAGCTGGTCTTCGGAGCCGCAGACGGAGTGGTCTACTGTTTCGGCGATAAGTAGAAGAGTCACGCAAACCGCCCCCACCGCTTTCATCCCTGCCAGCCAACCTCCCGTCCGTCATGAGCAATCCCCCCACCCCCATTCCGCTGGAACGTCCTGTTGCTCCGCCACTACAGCGGGAGACGACCGTGGGTAATTATTTCGTCTCCAATTACCCCCCCTTCGGCCATTGGAAGCAGGAGTTTGTCCCTGAATTTGAAGCGGCATTGGCACGCCCCCCGGCGCCGGGTCATCCGATGGGCATCTACGCGCACATCCCGTTCTGCCGGAAGCGCTGCCATTTTTGTTACTTCAAGGTTTACACCGACAAGGATTCCTCGGAAATCCGGGGCTATCTGGACGCCCTACTGGCGGAGCTCGCCCTCTATGCCCACCAGCCGGTCGTGGGTGGCAGAAAGCCGCAATTTGTTTACTTCGGCGGAGGAACTCCCAGTTACCTGTCGGTCGACCAATTGCGCCACCTCATCGGTGGAATGAAGCAATTGTTGCCATGGGAGGAGGTGGAGGAGGTCACCTTTGAATGTGAACCAGGAACGCTGACGGATCACAAGCTGGCTGCCCTGCGCGAGCTGGGAGTGACACGGCTGAGCCTCGGGATCGAAAACTTCGATGACCATATTCTGGAAATCAACGGTCGCGCCCATCGATCCAAGGAAGTCTATCGCGCCTTCGGTTATGCGCGTGAAATCGGATTCCCCCAGATCAACATCGATCTGATTGCAGGGATGGTGGAGGAGACCGAGGAGAACTGGCGCGAATGTATCCGGAAGACCATCGAACTATCGCCGGATTCGGTGACCATTTACCAGATGGAGGTTCCTTTCAATACCACCATCTACCAGCGAATGAAGGCGGAGGGAAAACTGGTCGCCCCTGTGGCCGATTGGGAAACCAAACGGCGTTGGGTGGATGAGGCGTTTCGTGAACTCGAAGCGGCGGGTTACACCATTGGAAGCGCCTACACCGCCATCAAGTCGAAGGAGAAGACGCGGTTTATATACCGGGATCGTTTGTGGGCCGGTGCCGACCTTTTGTCGATCGGTGTTGCCAGCTTCGGACACATCAATGGAGTCCACTATCAGAACCAGCATGATTTTGAGACCTACCTTGCCGCCATCCAATCGGGGCGACTCCCGGTCTATCGGGCACTGACTCCCACGGCGGAAGAGCGGTTCATTCGGGAATTCATCCTTCAACTGAAACTGGGGAGTGTCAGTGCGGACTATTTCACCCAGAAGTTTGGGACAGACCCCCGTGTTCAATTTGCCGCCCCGCTTCAAGTGATTCGGGAGGGAGGATTTCTGGTCAATGGAGGCGACCGTATCGGGGTCACCCGGGAGGGCTTGCTTCAAATCGATCGGTTGCTGCAGGAATTCTTCCTGCCGCGCCATCGGGGAACCCGATACGCCTAGGCATCCGCCATGAGCACCGTCCCGCCTGAATCCGGCCGAGGCCAGCGTCATGAGCTGGCCCCGCTGAATGATTTCTATCGGCGGGCGGGGCGGGTGATGCCTCCCATCCGCTTCTGCGACGGTGCCACTCTTCCCGAGCCTGCCCGCCTTCTTCTGCATCACGAACGGGACATGACCCGCACGCTGGAACGTTTCCATGAGAAAGCGATCCACCTGCGTCTCCTGTCGAGCTGGCAAACGGGAATGGACTATGGTCGGGAATGTGTGTTGGAGCTGGAGGGAACCAACCAACCGGTGGAATTTGGGGCCATTCAAATTGCCCTGGATCCATTTCCTGCGTTCGCCCGGGAACAGATTCTGGCGGAACACCTGCCGCTGGGTGGGATTCTCAACCAGAGCGGCGTCGCGTATACCAGCCGACCGACCGCGTTTTTCTCCATCGAACCCGACGCATTTATTACGTGTGCGTTGCATCTTGAACGAACGGGGATACTTTACGGTCGACAGAATACTTTGCGCAATGCGACCGGAGCGGTTCTTGCCCAAATCGTGGAAATCCTGCCGCCGGAACCGTCGGTAGCCCTCCAATAACTCATCCAGCCAACGATTATGATTCCGATTCGTCAGTATGATGTGGTGATTGTCGGCGG
>CAIPFS010000479.1 GCA_903864375.1 uncultured Verrucomicrobiota bacterium | reverse complement strand
TTCATCCAAGCCATCATCAACACCCGTCCCGTCGACTGTTCCTGGATAATGGCTGGAACCAATCCATCAGCATTCCATTTGATCTGGTCCAAAAAGGTCATTTCCGGGAGAGCTTAGTCAGGTGGTGGGAGAAAGGCTATTTCCTTGCTGAATCCGGTAGAAATGCCAAAGCCACCGCAGCTGCCAGACAGACCAGGCAGGCAAGATGGTTCCACCTTGGCCGGACTCCGAAGTAGAAAAAGGCGAAGCCCACAAACACGGTCAGGGTGATGATCTCCTGAAGTATTTTGAGCTGGTACGGGCTCCAAGTGGTGCTTCCCCAACGATTGGCTGGCACCATGATCAGGTATTCAAAAAACGCGATGCCCCAGCTCGCGAGGATGGCCTGCCAAAGAGGCGCAGATTTGAAGCGCAGATGCCCGTACCACGCAAACGTCATGAAGATATTGCTGGTGAAGAGCAGAAGGATGGGCAGCCAATTGGGTGGAGTCCAGGTCCCCATAGGAGCCTTCCGAGTCAGGTCAATCGCACCGGAATACCCCGGGACGCGATGTATTCTTTGACCTGGCGGACCGTAAAATCGCCGTGATGAAAAATACTCGCGGCGAGTACGGCATCCGCCCTGCCTTCCAAGAGCACCTCCGCCATGTGTTCGCGACTTCCGGCCCCTCCGGAAGCGACCACCGGGACGCCGACGGATTCGCTGATGCGCCGGGTAATCTCCAGGTCGAATCCCTGCCGGGTACCATCTCCATCAATCGAATTGAGTACAATCTCGCCAGCACCCAACTTCACGGCGGCGATTGCCCAATCTACCGCCTCCAGTCCTGTGTCCTGACGTCCCCCCTTGGAATAAACCCGCCAGTGCCCGGGAGCCGCCCGGCGACAGTCGATCGACACGACAACGCATTGGCTGCCATATTTTTCGGCCCCGGCCCGAATCAGCTCCGGATCCGACAGTGCGCTGGAGTTGATGCTCACCTTGTCAGCCCCTGCCAGTAGCATGACCCCCATGTCGGCCACCGTTCGGATTCCACCGCCCACCGTCAGGGGCATGAAACAGCAATCCGCCGTTCTCTCGATCACTTCGATCATGGAGGTTCGCCCGTGCGCGCTGGCGGTGATGTCGAAAAAGACCAATTCGTCGGCCCCTTGATCGTTGTATCGGATGGCCAATTCCACCGGATCACCGACCGACCTGAGTCCCCCATCTTCGGCCCGCCCAAATTGGACGCCCCTGGTGACCCGGCCATCGTGGACGTCCAGGCAGGGAATGACGCGGCGTGCAAGCATGATGAAGAAATGAACCTGACGCCCAATGATGTGGGACATTCAGGCGCGGAAAGAATAGAGGTGGGACAACATCGAGCCAACCCTGATCTCGCGCATCATGTTCCTGAATAATCGCACCGTCCCGCCGTCCATCTGCCGTAGTTTTTGATCATGAACGGTCTTTTTTGCTGCCTGGCCTGCTCGGTTTGCCTGCTGACGGCCCAAGCCCAGTTTTTCAGTCCGGAATCATTGGGCGGTGCAGTCTTGGGAGGTGTTTTGGGTGGCGTTATCGGTAATAATTCCGGTCATCATGGAGGGACAGGAGCTGCAATCGGTGCCGGTGCTGGATTTTTGTTGGGGGCCGTCATTGGCGAAGAGCGTCGTCGATATGAAAGCCGGGACGTGGTCTATCCATACCCTCCCCCTGCTGATATCGCCTATCCCGGTGGTCCGGGCCCGGTGCAATCGGCCGTCGGTGGTGCCGCACTCGGAGCCGCCTCCGGGGCATTGATTGGCAGTGCCTACGGCCATCCCGGCCAGGGTGCACTCATCGGTGCTGGAACCGGACTGTTGGTCGGAAGCCTGGCGACATCCCGCCCTCCGGCAGCCTCACCCCGGGCGATTGCCTACGCGGTTCCGCCTGCTACGGTGGCCTATCCTGGTTCATCAATGAATGGAACGGAAACCACCTTCGGTCGGGCTCCAATGGCCCCTATCGCACCGCTTGCCCCGGTGGCTCCGTTGTCACCCCCGTTCCCGGTCGACCTTCGCGTCGATCGTTGACGGTCCCTTTTCCTTCCGTTTGTCTCTCCAACCAACTATGAAACGTTTGTCACTTGTTTGGACTTCGACCGCTTGTCCGGTCGTGGTTGCTCTGCTTGCCGGCTGTTCGTCCGGGGTCAATAACCCTTCCGGCGTTCCCGTTACGGTCATGAAGGCCGACGAACAAGGATTTGTCGCCGGCACGGGCGTCGAATCCCAGGACCTCGTTGCCGTCACCGACAAGATGGCCCGCAGCGTCCTCAAGACACCCGAAATCCAGAATGCACAGGGTGTTCCGCGCGTCGTCCTCCTGCCGGTGGAGAACCAAACCCGGTTTGCCATCAACAAGGATATCTTCCTCGACCGGATTCGTTCCCAATTGAATTCGAAAGGACAGGGGAAGGTTCGATTTCTGGCCCGCGACCGGATGCCGGCTCTGGAACAGGAGCGCGAGTTGAAACGCTCGGGCCAACTGACCTCCTCGAGTGACCCCAACGTGCAGGAGCTCAAGGGAGCCGACTTTTTTCTGACGGGCAAACTTTCCGGCCTGACGACCAAGACCAAGGCCGGAGTCAGCGACTACATTCTCTATACCTTCCAACTGGTTGACGCCCGCACCAGCGACATTCTTTGGGAGGATTCTGCTGAGATAAAGAAGCAGGGAGTCGAGGACGCTGCTTACCGGTGATGGAAAATCGCCGTGGCGGCAACGCGGGCTCTGCCCTCGCTTTGCCAGAACCCCTTGGACGGCTTTCGCCGTCGGGTGGGCCGCGGCCAGACCATCCGATGGATGCGATCCTATTCCTCATGAAGCTTCGATGGATACTCGTCTGTGCACTGGCGGTTTTATCCCTGGCCGGGTGTGCTTCGCTCTCACCGGAAGAGCAGGCCGCCCGGGACCGGGTCTTAAATCAATACCGTCAGGCGGCGACGGCCATGCGTCAGGCGCGCTTCGGGGATGCCAAAGTGGTCCTCGACGATGCCTTGCTTTCGTTGGGCGGCATATCCGCCGGGGATAAAACGGCCAAAGAGGCGCGCAGTTATTTTCGGGAGGAGTCGCGAAAGAATTTTCGTGGCGAACCCTATGAGCGGGTGATGGCCTACTATTACCGCGGTATTTTGTATTGGATGGACGGTGAACCCGACAATGCCCGGGCCTGTTTTCGAAGTGCGGCAATTCAGGACGCCGACCCCGAGCAGCACACCTACGAAAGCGATTACGTGTTGCTCGATTATCTTGATGGCTTTGCTTCAACGAAACTGCGGGGCGACGGCACTGATGCATTCAAGAGGGCTCAAAAAGTGGCGCGTCTAGCCCAGCCGCCCGGCTATGATCCGGCGGCGAACGTCCTGGTATTTGTTGAGATGGGTCAGGGACCGGAAAAATACGCCGCCGGAGAATATCGCGAACAGCTTCATTTCAGTCCGGGAAGCTCCGTGGCGACCTCGGCGGCGGTGGTGGTCGATGGGGGGGCGGTCGCCGCGACGGCACCCGCCTACGATGACCTGAGTTATCAGGCCGTCACCCGCGGTGGTCGACAAATGGATTACATTCTGGCCAACAAAGCAGTGTTCAAGGGGACCACCGACATCCTTGGCGATGCGGCCCTGATTTCTGGAGGTGCACTGGCTTTATCTGGCGGAGAACGTGCGACGGAAGTGGGAGCAGGACTCATGGTCGCGGGTTTGATCAGCAAGATTGTCTCGTCAGCCACAACACCTGAAGCCGATATCCGGATGTGGGACAACCTTCCCAATCTTCTCGGATTTGTCGCGGTTCGAGCCGCCCTCGGACACCACTCCATGGTGGTGGAGTTCCGCAATGCGGACGGACGGGCCACCCTTCGGCGGGAACTGGCTTTCGACGTGGTTGAGAACCGCGATACAGTGATTTTTGTCAGTGACCGAAATTAAACTGCAAGCTTATGAAGATTCACCTCGTGATGCTCGGTGCGGCCTTGGTTTTTTTGGGTGGATGCGCCTCGGAAACAGGTGCGCTCGCTCCCGCCAATGGCGATAAATTCAACCAGGAAACCCAGGCCAAATTCGTATTGATGGATGGAGCGGTCCAGCACTCCGTGACCACCAGCGCGATCCAGGAAACCCATCTGGCGGATGGACGACTCCAAGTCGGTGTCGTTCTTCGCAATCGGGAAGGGCGCCGGATACAGGTCCAGGCGCAATGTGTTTTCAAGGACGCGGCATTTATTCCCACAGGGGATGAAACGCCATGGCAGGATGTCATTCTGACTGAAAACGGTCAGGAAGGACTGTCGTTCGCCTCCATGAATGATCAGGCGCGGAATTACACCATTCGGGTTCGTCAGGA
>CAIPFS010000478.1 GCA_903864375.1 uncultured Verrucomicrobiota bacterium | reverse complement strand
TGGAATCACCTCGTGATTTCCCAATCGGCAACCACGACGACATTCTATTTGAATGGTGTCCCGGTCAAGACGGGGTCGGGAGCAATTCAGACGGTATTTACTGAAGGTCGTGGGTTTGCGATCGGGGCGGTGGTGACTCCATTCGGGACCGTCCCTTATACGGATTCGGCTTCAGGAAATACCTATTTTAAGGGGCAGTTGGATGATATTCGCATCTACAATCGCACGCTGTCCGATGCGGAAGTCACCGCCCTCTACCAATACGAAAGCACTCTGTTCTCCCAGCCGGTGGCGACCGCGCCGACCGGCCCACTTCCAGTACCGGCTGGTGGAAGCGTCACTTTGACCGAAGGCGCGACCGGCATGGCCCCCCTCGCCTATCAATGGTATCAGGGGAATGCTGGTGACACGAGCCAACCCGTTGGAACCAATGGCCCCACATGGACCACTCCTCCACTGCTAAGCAGCACCTCGTATTGGGTTCGGGTCACAGCTGCGAACGGCCAAAGTGCTGACAGCCCAGCACTTCTCGTCACTGTCGTTCCGGTTGGGCTGGGACTGGGCAACACGACGGCGTGTGCAGGTAGTGATGTCACCATTCCGTTCATCGCAACGGGCTTTGCAGGCATCGGAAGTTTTCAGGCATCCATCCAATGGGATCCGACCGTGGTGACGTACACAGGCTTCGACGCTTCCGCCATTCCGGGCCTGGGGGCCGATGATATCTTCGGTGATCCGGCTCACGGTTTCGCCATCATCGCATGGGAGGATGCGACCATTGCTGGTGCCACCGTGCCCGATGGCAGCACGCTCTTTTCCCTCCATTTTCATCTCAATGGTGCCCCCGGTACATCCACTCCGGTGGTCGTGACCAACAGTCCCACCCCGATGGAAGTGACCGATGCCGACGGTGCCGTTCTAACTGCGGCTTTAACGGCCGGGCAGATTCAAATCATCGGCACGCTGAACCTGTCGGGAGGTGTGGCCTACTACCGCGCCAATGCACCAGTGCCCGGCGTCACCCTCCAACTGGGTGGAGGGAGCAGCAGCTCAACCTTGAGCGGAGCCGATGGTTTGTTTTCCCTCCCGGTTCCCAGTTGCGAGGACCTGACCCTCACGCCGGAGTTGACCACCGATATGCCCCTGACCAGGGGAATCACGATGCTTGATGTCCAGGCGGTTCGAGGTCACATCCTGGGGCAGACGCCACTGACCTCACCCTTTGCCCTGCTGGCAGCCGATGTCAATGGCTCCCAAACCATCACGGCGGCGGACATTCGGCTGATCCGACTCTTCATTCTTCAGCTCCGGAACAACTTTCCAGTCGTGGGTGGCAGTCTCTGGCGATTCGTGCCATCGGACTACGTTTTCCCCGATTCCCAGGCCCCTTGGGACGCTCCAGGCGCACGCTCCATGACCGGTCTCCAGGCCGACCTTGCGGGTCAGAATTTCCGGGCAGTGAAACTGGGCGACGTCGATGGAAGTTGGGACCCAGCTCCACAAGGTGCAAACCGTCAGCTCACGATCCTGGATGCGCCTGCGAATTCGGTCCACCTCAGCGCCAGCGAACAGCTGGTCAATGCCGGAGAAAGCGTCCAGGTGGCTGTGAAAGCGTCCCAGGTGGACCGCCTGACC
>CAIPFS010000477.1 GCA_903864375.1 uncultured Verrucomicrobiota bacterium | reverse complement strand
GATGACCACCACGCTATGACGTCCCGCCAGACTCACCAGCAGTTCACCGGTCTTGGCCGTTTCCTCGTCCGTCATGCCGGCGGCTGGCTCGTCGACCAACAGCACCTTCGGATTCTGGGCGAGCAACATGCCAATCTCCAGCCACTGCTTCTGGCCATGGGACAGGGCACCGGCCTTCCAATTTCCTTTTCCCTGCAACCCGACCGTGGTCAATACCGCTTCAATCCGTTCCCGCTGATCCGCCCGCAATCGGGAAAACAAGGTCGCCCAGACCCCACGCGGTCCCTCCAGGGAAAGCCAGAGGTTCTCAAAGACGGTGTGTTCGCTGTAAACCGACGGGGTCTGAAACTTTCTGCCAATACCCAGACGATTGATTTGATACTCGTTGAGCCGGGTCAGGTCCGTGTCCCGGCCAAACTCGACCAATCCGCTGTCCGGACGGGTCCGTCCGGTGATGATGTCCATCATGGTGCTTTTACCTGCACCATTCGGACCGATGATCACCCGGAGTTCTCCTTCATCGAGATAAAAATTCAGATCCGTGATGGCCTTGTACCCTTCGAAGGCCTTGTTGACGCCCTCGAGTTTGAGAATGAGATGAGCCATTATTTGTCCCCCGGGGCTGCCGTTTTCGAGGGTGTCGCCGGCGTTGTTTCCGGCGTCGGTCCCCGCCGTGACGAGACCCTGGTCCGCCAAAGCGCCCGGAGTTGATCCGGGAGACCGACCAACCCGCGAGGCATGAACAAGACGACAACGATGAAGAGACCGCCGAGAATGTAGAGCCACTGTTCAGCAAATGCCCGGGTGGCATAGCTTTTCAGCGCATTGACACAGATGGCTCCGAGAATAGGCCCCACCAGGCTTGCGCGCCCCCCCACGGCACACCAGACCACCGCCTCCAGGGATTTGTCGGGCGCCATTTCGCTCGGGTTGATGATGCCCACCTGCGGAACAAACAACGCGCCGCCCAGCCCGGCAATCACCGCGGCCAGCACGAAGACAAACAGTTTGAAATCCGCCGTGGCATATCCTGAAAAAAGCACCCGGTTCTCGCCATCCCGGATGGCCCGTTGCACCAGACCAAACTTGGTTCCGGTCAGCCAGCGACAGACGAGATACACCGAGATGAGCAATAGCATTGAGGCGATGTACAATCCTCGTTTGGTCGAAGGCTGGTTCAGGTCCAGACCGAGAAGAAACTTGAAGTCGGTCAGCCCGTTGTTGCCACCGAAGGTGAAGTCATTCCGGAAAAACATCAGCATCGAGGCGTAGGTCAGCGCCTGGCTCAGGATCGAAAAATAGACCCCCTTGATGCGGGAGCGAAAGGCCAGCCAGCCGAAGAGATAGGCAACCATCGCCGGCACCACGACCACGGCGATCAGCGCCACAGCGATGGAATGAAAGGGAACCCAGTGAGGCGGAAGACCTCCCGTGGCCGGATAACGCTTGTCGAACTCCAGAAACACCATGAAGTCGGGAATATCCGCCTTGTACTGTCCCAGACGCCCGATTTTGAGCATCAGATGCATGCCGAGGGCATATCCTCCCAGGGAAAAAAAGAGGCACTGCCCCAGGCTGAGAAGGCCGGTGTAGCCCCAAAGCAGATTCACCCCCAGCGCCAGAACCGCGTAGCAAACGTACTTTCCCCACAGATTGATCCGAAAATCACTGATGTGAAAAAAACTGTCGGCGGGAACCCAGGCATTCAATGCCGGAACGACGCCAATGCCCACAAAGGCGATCAACGCCAGCATCCACTGTTCCCGCAGTTTGATCGTGCGACCCATGTTTATCCTTCAAGGCTGCGGCTGCGGGTGGCGAAGATTCCCGCCGGTCGCCACTGGAGGAAGAGAATGATGGCGCCCAGCACGGAGATCTTTCCCAGGACCGCACCAATCCATGGCTGCAGCATCTGATCCGTCACGCCAATGCCGAGCGAGGCGGTGACGGTTCCCACCAGATTCCCCACGCCCCCGAGGACGACCACCATGAAACAATCCACAATGTAGCTTTGTCCAAGGCTGGGTCCCACGTTGGCCAATTGCGACAGGCAGGCCCCCGCCATCCCTGCCAGTCCGGATCCAAAGGCAAAGGTCATCATGTTCACCCGATCCGCGCGGACTCCCAGTGCCGCCGCCATCGATCGGTTCTGCATGACCGCCCGAATCTGAAGCCCGAGGGAAGTGCGGGTCAAAAGCAGGTAGGTCAGCAGCAGCACAAAAAAGGCAAAGCCAATGACGAACAACCGATTGTAGGCGAATTGAACATCAGCAACCGCGAGGTGGCCCATCAACCAACTGGGAGCCCCCACCTGGACGTTGGCGGCTCCAAAGATGCTCCTGAACAACTGCTGCAGCACCAGGCTGACGCCCGACGTCGCCAGCAGAGATTCCAGAGGACGCTTGTACAAAAACCGAATGACGCCCCGTTCCAACACGAGCCCCACCAACGCGGATGCCAGAAAGGAGACCAGGAGCGCTACGGGGAAGTGCGCATCGAACGCTGCTCCCGAGGGCCCGAACCACAATCGAAACTGGTTCTGCACGAGATAGGTGGTGTACGCCCCCACCATCATCATCTCACCGTGTGCCATGTTGATCACCCCCATGAGTCCAAAGGTGATGGCCAGGCCAAGGGCGGCTACCAGCAGCACGGCGGATGTGCTCAGCCCGCGAAAACCAGTCCCCACCGTATTGACCCATCCCTGATGGTCCTCGACCTGTTTCAAGGCGGATCGGGCGGACTTCAGGGTCCCTGCGCCGTATTTTTTGGGGTTTGACGTCGCATCGGTCACCAGCTTCTGGAGGAAGGACAGGGAATTCAGCGATCGAAGCGCCCCAAGCCGATCGGCGGCACTGATGCGGATTGCCTCGTCATCACTGGCGAGCTCGATAAAGGAAATGGCCTCGACATAGGCCCGCTTCACTTCCGAATCGGATTCATGGGATTCCCGGTCCTGCAGCGGTTTCAACAACTCCAGATCCTGATCCTGTCCCAGCTTTAACACGGCGTCCCGCCTCATTTTCGGATCCGGGTTGGCCAATGCCAGCAGATCCAACGAGGTCTTGATGGCTTTGCGAAGCCGGCTGGTGGTTTCCGCAGGAGTCAAATCGGACGCCTGAAAACGCAACTCCAGCCCCTTGTCG
>CAIPFS010000476.1 GCA_903864375.1 uncultured Verrucomicrobiota bacterium | reverse complement strand
TGACAAGGTGACGCGCAAGGATATGCACGTGAAGGCCCGGGTGGTGGTTCTGGCGGCCAGCGGCTGCGAATCGGCCCGCATTCTGCTGAACTCCAAATCCGTTCGCTTTGCCAACGGTCTCGGCAACTCCTCGGGACGCATTGGCCGTTACCTGATGGATACCGTGGGTGCCGATTTGGGCGGTCAGATTCCCGCCCTCGAAGGTCTGCCATCGTGGAATGACGAAGGCGCCGGCAACAGCATGCAGGTCTACACCCCGTGGTGGCTGTACCAGCAGCAGATGGCGGGCAAGCTCGGTTTCGCCCGGGGTTATCATATCGAGATCGGCGGAGGCCGACCCATGCCCGGCATGGGGACCTTCGGGGGATTGGAGAAACTGACCGAGGGAGCGTACGGAAAGAAACTCAAACAGGAGGCCCGGCGTTATTACGGTTCATTTATTCATCTGGCCGGGCGCGGTGAGATGATCCCCAACGACGACAGCCGCTGCGAAATCGATCCCGACGTCAAGGATGACTACGGCATTCCCGTTCTGCGCTTCCGCTTCAAGTGGAGCGAGCATGAGATCAAACAGGCCGCCCACATGCATGCCACCTTCAAGGACATCATCGAGTCCATGGGGGGCAAGGTGACCGGAACACCCCGTCAGGACGGGCGCGAGGCCATTTATCCCGGGGGAGCCATCATCCATGAAGTCGGCACCACCTGCATGGGCGCCAATCCGCGGGAATCGGTTCTGAACGGGTATTGCCAGTCGTGGGACGTTCCCAACTTGTTCGTCACGGATGGCGGACCCTTTGTCAGCAATGCCGACAAAAACCCCACCCTCTCCATCATGGCCGTGGCCTGGCGGGCTTCCGAATATCTGTTGGAACAACTGCGCAAGGGCGACATTTAAGCGCCACCTTTCACTGAACCCCCATGAATCCTCCTTTTGAACCGGGTGACGAACGCAGCCTCTCACGGCGAGATGCCCTGCAATGGATGCTGGCCGCCGGTCTCGCGGTGGCCCTGCCAACCCCGGCGCTGGGCGAACCGACCCTGGCCCCCGCCGGTCCGGTGACCGGGAAACCGTACGGAATGGATGCCGTGCTCAACAAGAGCTACAAGCCGGGTGATCTGTGGCCCCTGACCCTGAGCGGAGACCAACGGACGGTGGCGGCCGCCCTGGCCGACGTGGTGATCCCGGCTGACGAAAAATCCCCGGCGGCAAGTGCCGTGGGGGTTCCGGAATTCATCGATGAATGGGTCAGCGCCCCTTATCCCGAACAACAGGCCGACCGCATCAAAATCCTCGCGCTGCTCGGCCATGTCGAAAAAGAGGCGTCCAACCGTTTTGGCAAATCCTTCGCAGGTTCCTCGCCCGATCAGCAGACGGCCATCGTGGATGAGATTGCGTACGGGCCACGGGCGGCGGAGCGACTCAAGGCGATCGCTGCGAACTTCAGCGTCTTTCGAAATCTCGTGCTGGGCGGCTTTTACAGCACCCCCCAAGGCATGGCGGATGTGGGGTATATCGGCAACAAACCGATGCCCCGGTGGGAGGGACCACCGAAGGAAGTCCTGGTCAAACTCGGCCTCGCGTGACGCAGGATCGGAGCGGTGGGGGCGTCAAAATTGAACCCGGAAGAAAGAGTTCGTGGCGGTGGCATCCACGGCCAGCGTCCAATCGTTGGTTCCGGAAACAACGGCAGACCAGGGGCCTGAGGCGGAGGCCCCCTGCTGCAATGTCCCCCCGCGGCTCCATTGAAAATGGATGGCGTTCCGCGCCACCTCGTAATTCAGCCGACGAGCCACCAACGATTTGATCTGGTAGATGACCCCCGCACTCCGGCTGTTGTCGGTATTGCCCGTTCCCGTCAGATCACTCAAGAACAGCGAATCGTCGGTTGATAGCAGGCCGTCAAAATGGCCCACCGCCGTCTCGTCGTTGCCAATGAATTGAAAATAGTGGCCGGTGGTCAAATCGGCAAAGACAAGCGGGTTTTCCTCGTTGGAAAGACCCGCAAGAGCCCACTTTCCGTGAAATCCCAGAAAGACCCCGTTATTCAATCCCGGAGGAAATCCAGGCGGGGCGAAGGCTATTTCGTTGGGGCCCTCACTTTCCGAACCTGTCAGCGGGTTGGGCTGGGGCTGAAAGGCAAACAACGGTTGAACTCCCTGGCCCCCGACGATTCTTCCAGTGCGGTACTCGGTGTAGTTGTCGGGAAATCCGAAGTCGGGAATCGTCCCGTTTCCAATTTGAGCCGCCGGAATGACATTCAGTTCGTCGGCACTGAGGGGTTCGTTGGCGTCAATCAACCCGTCGATGCCGTTGTCATTGAAGTAGAGGTCTCCCGTGACCGGATGAAAGATGAATCCCGCCGGGTTTCGAAGCCCTTTGGCGAGTTGCCTCGGACCTGAAGCGGTGACATTGGTGCCGTGGTCGGTCAGGGTGACCACGTAAATCGATTCTCCCTGAAGGACCCCGTTGGCCCCCGTAATCTGAGTATTGCCCAGGGCTGCGGTCCGGGTGGTCCGGGCGAAGTTCTGGTCGGAACCCACCTGAAAGAGGAGGTCGCAACTGCCGGGTTTTCCCGGGATCGGACGAACGGCCAGACCGGAATGCGGGTGCTCCCAACCACCGGTCGGATAACGGACAGTCAACGACCCGACCAATGAAAGCGGTGCCTCCGGCGTGGCTCCTGCCCTCAGAACCCACATGGGACGGCCGGATCCCTGGCCTGTGACGAACACCAGCGAACCGCATTTCCTCAACGACGTCAGGCCGCTGGGCAGGCCGCTGTAGAGCACGGTTCCGGCCCCATCGGCAACTCCGTCCTGATCCGCATCCACATAGCGGACGAGCTGGCCTGAAGTTCCTGTCCAGAGACTGGTTCCCCTGGTTTCAGCCACCAGCAGCGAACCGTCATCCAGGAGCACCATTCCCAACGGAAAATCGACATTTCTGGCAAAGGCCGTCACCCGGAAATCCGACGCACGAACGGACGGACCTTGAAGCGTCAATGCGGATGCTCCGAGGCACGGACCGGAACTGCAGACCCAGGCGAGACCTGCCCCAAGAACGCCCCACCGCAGGTTCCGACGATATCGATTCAGCAGGGTCAGCGTCATATACAAGCCCTTCGACCCGGGACCGGATCAAGTCAAGGAATTAGGGTGGAATCAAAAGGGAATCTGCGGAGCCTTGCTGAAGCCGGCGGTCACATTTCCGGTGAGGTCAACGTTGTCCGGGTTCAAGACCTGGACGTCCGCGCCTGGCGAGAGGTCGAAACGCTGAAGGTCCACCCAGACCACACTGGGGCTGGTGGACAATTCAAAATAGTACCGTGACTGAGCGAGGTCGATGACGGTCCGGTACTCGGTATTGTAGATGCCGAATCCCTTGTACGGAGCTCCGAACGGAACCGAGACATTTCGCATGAGAGCAAGGATGCTGGCGACTCCCTGACGCTCGGTTTCTGGCTTGGGCAGCATGGCCAGGTAGTAGGCAGCCCGTTGGAATCGGTCGGAGGGATTGACGTTACCGGGAAGCGGCATGGTGCTGCTCGGTTTGGAAAAATCCTGGGCCTTAAGCAATTCCAACTGCTGGTCATAGCTCGGGTCATTGGTCATCAACTGGAATTCCTTTCCATGATGCACCACGGCCTTGCCGTTGATGTATTCAATGATGGCGGAGTCCCCCTGGGCGTCTTCGATGGCGAGGTGAACCGTTGCCTTGGACCCGTGCGCCTCCACCATCACCAGTTGAACCCGGTCCAACAGGGCCAACGCTTCCGGGACTGTGGCCGCATTGTCCAGGAGGTATTGAGCCCAAAGGCCCGCCTGAAGGCCAGGTCGGGAGATGTCCCGGGCTCCAAAGTCGCAGGCGTTGAAGTAGAGCATGTGAGCCGCCAGGCCGCGTTCATTGAAACCGTCGGCCGTGCCAATCCCGTAAACGGTCGTAACCAGGCTGCCGTATTTTGAGGTCCACCGCAGCCCGTTCTTTGACACCACCACCTCAGACCCCAGGCGGCTGCCATCCCGGGCCATGCCCCGGGGAAAAACGGTCAGGATGGGCTGGGTCGATTCAGGCCAATCCATCGTCCGGCCCACGAGGAGTGAGCCGGGATGATTGTTCCATAGGACGCGGGTGCACCCCTCCACAGGGTGTGAAATTGCGGACGAAATGGCGACCGCGAACGCTGCAGCACCAAGGAATCGATTCAATCGACGCGGGAAGAGGGACATGGAGTGGATGAGGCCTTTGGGCCCAGATGCCCATATTGAATCGAATCGTTCCATGGTCAAGAAGGACCTGAACGTAGCTCCTAGGGTTACCGATCGATGATGCCCCCCTTTTCCATCCAAGGCCGTGAAAAATGTCTCCAGCGACATGGGAAATTTTCGGATGCAAACAACCCTGTGAATAAGTTGGGTGCAAGTTGGAATTGAAAAACCACAACCATTTTATCATCAGTAGCTTGGAAAGAAAAACCACCCCGCGAATGACTTGTGGATTTCCCTCTGGAAAACAGCCTGGTTTCATTGACAAATGCGAACATGCTTTTACCCCATTTTCCAGGGTCGTCAGGGCGGTAGGTATCTGGAACCGCGGGGCGGTTGGGTGAAATCGAAGGAGATTTCCTGACTGTAGACCGGCCCCGGTAGAACGGTACGAGCCCAGAGCGTCTGATTGGGCCGGACGCTCACCGGAGTGGAATACCTCTGGGGGTCGCCTGTGGGACTCTGCCCCACGGGTGTGAGCCAAAAGTCGATGGCGGCACCGGGAGTTGAACTGGACAGGACGACCGTCACCGGAAAAGCCGCAAAACTTCCGCCACCTGGCTGGGCCAGTGGGGGCAGCAATGTCCCGGACGACCCGGACCGCACTCGCAGGATCGCATCGGTCGCACCATGGGGCCAGAGGGCGGTGACCACCCGCCCGGTCCGGGTCCGAAGGGTCACCATCAATCGCCAATCCCCCTCCGTCAGTTCCGAAATGACCAGCTGCCGGAGGGCCGCGACGGCTCCGTTCAGTCCGGCAATGGGCCAGGTGCGCGTCACCGGACCCTGGGTGGCGGCAAGGTCGGCGTCGGTCAAGCCGCCCTGGGGATCGGAGAACCCCAAAGTGGCCACGAAGGAATCGGTGGGGGCGTGCACCGCGTCAAAATCCACCGGGGCACCGCCCTGGGTCAGACTGAAAAACCGCACCTGGGGAGCGTACGCATCGTGAAGAACGACCGTGGATTCCACCACCACGCCGGCGGGGTTTGTCCCGGGGAGATGGAGGTCTGCGATGTCGCCCGGAGCCCAATCCGAATCGGGAACCAGGCGAAAGGTCACCGGTGTTCCTGCTGCCAACCAGGAAGGGAGCAGGGTGTGACCAAAGGTGGTGAGCTCGGATCGAAACAGGACCCAGGCCACGTCCCCCGGATTCCAATCGGAGGTCCCGTCTCCGCCCTGAGTGGTTCCGAACCCGGCCCGTCGGACGGTCAACCGGAATTGATTCGATCCCAGCGCTGCGACGGATTTGACCGTACAGATTTCAATGGGGGCATCGGCACTGGTCCGTAGCAGGAACAGCAGGAGCGCATCATCATCGATGGCGTCGGCGGTGGGCACCGCCAGCACGTGTTCAACGTCTTCCAATGGAGTCAATTCATCGACCTGAACCAGCACCGCCCGGGTGTCATCGTCCTCGACCTGGACACCGCCCGAATCCAGATAGGTGCCGAAGGACTGGGTCAGGGTTCCGCTGACGCCAAATCGGCCCAGGGTGGCGACCTGGTAAAACGCGGAGGGGTCGGCCTGACGCATCCAGACATGGAGCCGACGGGTCAGGCGGTTGGTGCGACCCGCCAGCAGGCCCACACGATCATCGCGTCCGCCCACCAGCAGGGGTGGCATCACGAGGAAGGCGAAGTGCACCACGGGGGAGGGGCGGAGCGGGCCTCCGGTGAACGGGGGCGGGAGGAAGGGGCGGGCCGGAAGAGTGGACCAACCGCGTTCCCCTTCGACCTGGAGGGTCACCCGTCCCGCCGGCGGAGCGGCGACGGATCGTTCGGTGCAGCGGGCGAGCCATTCCAGTTCCAGCGCCGAATGCCGGACCCGGAGTGGGTCGCCGGGGCGGATGTCGGTTGATTCTGCGCGAACCGTGAGCGAGCCGGTGAAAGCGGAATGGGCCTGAATCTGGGCGTCACGGAGGGCGAGAGCCAGTGCCTGTGGAGCACGGGTGACGTGGGGACGATCGATGGAGCGCACCGCCACCCGGTCGCGCCCCATCCGGTTCCACAGGCTCGAGGCCCGTGCCGGACGATCCTTGAAGGCATGGGCGGCGTCCGGATAAATCAGGACCGTCTGATTGGTGGTGCCTTCCCATCCGTCGTCCGCCCATTCCAGCTCCCGGTCTTCCACGGAGTTGTTCTCGTCGATGGTGTTGCGGTCGTTGAACCCGGGGGGTGGTTCATCATGCGGCCAGTGGCCCGCCTCCAACCGGCCCTCGGGATTCCATCGCAACCAGCCGTCAACGTGGGCCAGCAATTCCACGATCCATTGACGGGCGCTCGACGGCTGATCCATCAGGGGGGAAAGATAGAGGAGGTCCGGTCGCTGCGCCGCCCAATCCGCCGCCGCCTGCCAGCTGGCCCCGTCCATTTGAGTCTCGAGGAAACCGAGGCCCCAGACGGGATGGGTCAGCCACTCGGCCAGGATGCAAAACGGGTTGGCCTGACCTTCTGCGTCCAACCCCGCAGATGGACCGGTGATCAGCGATTGAACGGGTTTTCGACCTCCGATGATCCGGACATTGGGAGGCGTGGCACGCTCGCGTCCGAAGAAGAAGTCCTTCAGCACCACCACGATCTGGTCGCGGTACGGCGGATGCCCCAGGGACGCCAGGACATTCTCCTGCACCGTGTCGAGCTGTTGGTCCGGTGTCCCCCAGTACACAAACAATTCCCCGGCACTCTCCACCGTCAGTTTGAAGACCGGGCCACCCGCCGGGTTGGCTCCCGTCTCGGATAACTCCAATGGATTCCCCACACCCGCCCGCGTGCGACTCAGCCGAAATTGTCGCCAATAGGTGGGATTCGGTGGGGCGGTCTCCGGCATTGTCTCGTGGGTGAGGATACATTCGTACACCAGGGCGCCTGTGCGCCGCAGATCGCCCGCCGCCACGGGAGTCACCCGGGAAACCCACCCACCGGTATAATCGGTGGTCGCTCCGGGGCCGAGCCCGGGAATGGCCACCTGAAGGCCCCACGGATCGTTGACGCCCAACACCCGGCCGTAGGGGACATTCATCTCCGGTTGGGGAAAGCCGGTGAGTGAGACATGATCGCCCGCGGCACAGCCGTGAGGGTCCGCCGTTTGCAGGCTCAACTGGTTCATCCGGGGTGTGATGCGACGGGTGTTCACCGCACGGACCCCCGACGGCCACTCTGGGGCACCGGGCCAGACCAGGGTGTCATCCACCACCACCCCGGAAATGAAATCCAGCGGGCCGCAGGCCACCACCCCGGCAATGCTGCCGTAGTAATCCTGTGCGGCACCGCCGGAGCCGGACTTTGCGCTGGAGCTCATAGGGGAAAATAGAGGTGGGTGGTTGAAGGGTGAACCGTGACGGGTGATCGAGGCCGATGGGGTCCGGCGAAGGTCTGAACGCCGCGCAGGGAAGTGTTTCTCCTGGAAGATCGGTTCATGATGATTCTTGAGTCGCCCCGCCGGATGCCGTCCCGGCCTCCTCCCGCAATCGCCAGACCCCCAGCAAACGGCTTTTCCAGGTGGGGTCCGTCAGACAGCCCAGGGTAGTGCGCTGATGCCGGAGCACATGGATGAAACTGTCGGGGGTGAGTGCCAGCGCCAGGTGGTCCAGGCATCGATGGATCCGGAATCCGAGAAGGTCACCGGTCTTGAACCGCCCCGACACGGGAATCGGCTGAAATTCGGGGCAGCCCTCCAGCCAGCCTGCGATGGTCGACTCCGGGGCGTGACGCGTGTCGTTGGGATTGCCGACTGGAACCTTGAATTCCGACGGAAGAGCACCGGTCGCCACCAGCAGCGCGTGGGGCAATCGATGGCAACTCACCCCGCCCCCGGGTCCCGGTGCTGCCGAGTTGGCGGCCCACGGGGTGCCGATCCATTGCCGGGCAGCCCGGTGCAGGGCCTCCGTTCGCCCCGGAAGGTCAAACCAACCCTCTGGCAGACCCACTTCCGAAGAAGGCCGCCCCATCGGTTCGTCCGGCTTCATTTCTTTCCTCCGGAGGCCCCGTCGCTCCGCCGGACCAGGGTCGGGTTGGCAGCCGGGATGAAGGGATGGCCGCGAAAGTTTTGATAATTTCTGAATCGGGTCTGGCAGGTGCCCGCCTGCTGGTCGCATCCGGGAACCAGGGTCACGGCATCCCCGGAAAGCGGTTGACCGGAAAAGGGTCGGTCCAGGGTCAGGACGACCCCGCCCGAGGCCACCGTACGGTTGCCGGCGACGGGCCGTCGCTGGAGGTCGATGCCCGCGCCCCACTCGACCCATCCCCCGGCAAAGGCATCGGTCTTGATGAGTTCCACCGGGCCGGGGGCTGTCAGCCCGGCCAGCGGGAGGAGAAAGGGCCAGGCCGGGCTGACGTCGCCCTCAATCCGGGCCGACCACCGCCAGTCCTCCACAGGGAGGTTGCATCCATCGTGAAAAAGCGTGGCCGCACAGGTCGGGCCGCGGAGAAGGCGCGGCAGGGGGATTTCCAGGCGGTCGCCCATGGGTCGGCAGCGGGCGGTCACCACCGAACCGCGAAGGGTGGTGCGCCCGACTTCGCCAGTGAACACGGTTTCGACGGAACTCACCCTCCCGGCGGCCAATCCGGCCGCGAGGATTTGGACGAGGATCGGTCCCTCCGGGCGTCCGGTGATCCAGGGCACCAGCGGATTGCCCGGGAAGAGCCTCAGGCTCATCTCCACCCCGGTCCGCTCCAGGTCGAGGGATTCCGTGATTTCCCCATGACTCAGGTCCGCGCTTTTAAAATGTTGTCCGGCCCATTCGAGGTCCGATTCGAAGCTGGTCCAACCGCTGGTGACCGGTGGGTCGGTCATCGTGAGGGTGAAGACGTAGAGGAAGGCCCTGGGAGTCAAACGGCCCAGCCCGGCCATTTCTGCTGGCGACAGACCCTCCCGATATTCGGGTGGCACCTCCCGGACCGGCAGTCGCGCCAGCGCCAGACCGGCATGGGTCCATTCCAGCGTGAAGTCGCCATTCCCCAACGCCACCAGCAACAGCGGGGTCACCAGGGTCGTCGTTGCCGGTAGCATCGTCCCAGGCGGAAATTCCAGTGTGACCTGACGGGCGGAATCGACCGATCGGATTCGGCCTGGCTGTTGAACCGGGCCGTTGATGAAGCAGAGGTCGTCGCCGGGTTGCACGCTTCCGGTATCGGTCACGTCCAGAATGGCGGAGTCCGCCGGCACGTCGCCGGTCAATTGCAGCACCGAAGTCCAGCCCGGCATCCAAAAGGGGCTGCCGTCCGATTGCTCGAGGGCAAACCGCAACCAGGCACCGATGGCCGCCGCATCGGTCAATAGAAACCGGCCCGCCCCGGATTGAGCCACCGACTGCGGATAGAAAACCGGGGTCTGTTGCCGCCGAAAACCGTGGACGGGCCGACGAATTTGAAGGCTCAAGTGGTCCATGCGCTCGTCCCATTGCGGCGGAAAGGGCAGGAGAGGGGCGGCGGTTGAATGACCGGCGGGTACCGGCCCCAGGGGAGCGGTCCATGGCATCGGATTCAGGGCAAACTCCGGACGTCCGTCCTCGGTGAAATGGACGTTCCAGCGGAGCAACGCATCATTCCACCAGGAAAGAGTCGGGTCCGGTTCTAGAAACCCCCACAAGACCGGCACCCACAGGGCATCCGGTGAAGGCCGGGCGGGCTCGTCTCCCATGGCAAAGACGTCCCAATCTCCAGTCGGATGGGTTTTGACCGCCTGAAGCCCCGAGACCAGCGGTGACTGGTGACGCGCCGACCACGTCGTGAGGGATGGCCAGAATGGCATCAACACCGGTTCCGATGTCAGCCGGCGCAGGGTGCGGTACAAGAGTCGGGCGGCATCGCCACCCACCAGCGCGGTGTAGCGGAGGCGGCACCGCAGGGTTTGAGAAAAGGCCCGGCGACCCTGGCGTTGGGTCAGGCTGCTCTCCGTATGGGTTACCACCGAGAAGCGTCCCTCGACCGGGGTCGACCAATCGGGCGCCTCGGTCACGAGCCACACCGGTGTTTCCTGAACGGTCAATCGCTGCATAAGGTTACCCGGCGATACCAACTAAGGGACAGGTCATCTGTATTTTCATCCGGTTGGCGGGCAATGGGATGGGGTCAGCTTCGCCCGGTGACTTCGTGGACCGTCTGCCGGCTGGCATCGACCAGGAATTTCCGCCCTTCGACACCCGACAGATACCGTCGGGCTGCCGAACCGTCGTCATGGAAGGCAAAGTAAAAATGCTGGGCCGGGGCGTTGACGCCCGATGCCGGAACTCCGCCGGAGCGAGGAGACGGTCCCCGGGAGGAAGAGGCGACGGTTGCCGACGCTGTCAGCCGGTCCAAATCCACCACCCCGGCATTCAGTCCCCCAATGAACGAGGTTCCCAGGTCAGCCACGGCGGAGGAGCGAAGAACGGCTTCGCCGGGTGAGAGCAGGGCAGGAATGGTGTCGAGGTTCAGACCGCCGGAAGCGAAACGCCCCAGTCCAGTCGAAGGCACGGAAGCGATCCCGTTGGCGAGGCCGAAAAAACCGCCCAGACCCGTTCCGACAATGGTCCGTACAATCAGGGCCTGGGTGGCCACCTCGATTAGCTGCTGTACCACCCGCTCCCCGCTCCGGACGAAGGCGTCGCCCCATTGGCCGGTGACGAAAATGGCATTGGTCAGTTCCACCGAGACGGCGTGGACCCCGGATGCCCAGCCTGCGGCGATCACCTGGGCGGAACGGTCCCCCAGACGGTTCCAACTGTGCATGGTGGCTCCCAGTTCCACCGGAAGGCTGTCCGCCAGGCTGGCATTGCTGGATCGCAGGGAGGAAAGGGATGGAGACGAACCCGCTGGCCGGTTGGCGGTGGCAGGATCGGAACCAGGCACCGGGCTGGTGGGTCCGGAAGCGCCGGACAGCGGCCCCAGGAGCGCATGCAATTGGGTGGCAGCGAGTCCAGCCTCGGTGGCCACCTGTGACAGCGCGTCCCGGGCGGCCAGGAATGTTCCGGACCAACCGGCGGAATCAGTACCGAGGGAGGGACGATGCGGGCGGCGCATGGGGGCCTTATTTCTTAACCCGCTGGTCCGGCGCCGGGCGGGTGAAGGAATGGACCGGTTCCATCAGCCATTGCAGGGCCAGAATGCGGGTTCCGGCAAACCACGGAACCGGAACGGCCTCGGCCTGGGTGACCACCTCCCGTGGGTCCAGGTTGAACAACGGGGAGGTGTCCCGGGGAAGATTGGATCCTGTTTTCATGATTTGGGGGGTGCGGGGTTTTCTGCGGACGCTCCGGCTCCTCAGGCATCGCCTGCAGCAATGTCGATGAAGGCCCGTAATTCCCTGAGGGTGTAGGTCTTGAGATCCGGGAAGCGGTGGCCGCGCTGGATCAGGTGGTGGAGAAGGTGGGCGAGGGGGTCCCGTGGCCGAACGCACGCCGGAGGCGTTCGGCCACGGCTTTTCCCGCCGTGACCACCTCATCATTGAGGGTCAATTCCAGGGCCGCCCGTGTCAGTTGAACCACGGCCGTTCCGGGCAATGCCTGAAGTTCCTCGGCGGCCAGTCCGGTGCTGTGCTGGAGCAGGAAGGCGACAGCCGCTCCGGCCTGATGGATCAACTCCGGCAGAAAATCGGCGGTGGTGCGGGGTTTCCCCTCGGGCGTCATCAGGGCGGTGGCGGTTGATCCCAGACGCCGGAAGAATTCCAGGGCCTCTGGCCAGGCCAGTTCGCGGACCTCAAATTCCCGGGAGCCGATGACCAGCCGGGTGGGTGGAGCAAAACATGGGTTTGTCATGGGGGGGAGCGATGCAGCAGGTGGGGGCGTTTCCGGCAAAATCAGGGAACCTCAAAGGCGTTCGCGAATGATCGGGGGAGACCAGCATTGGACATGCAGTTCCGCCGTCCGGAAGCCGGTGGTCTGCTCCTCACTGTCGCCGTTGACCCAGAGTGAACCGCTGAACCGGTGTTCCGCCCGGACCGCCGTCGATTGCTGGTCGTATTCATAAAAGGCCGGTGCTCCCTGCAGTGTCGGCTGGCGACCGGAGGTGATGGCTCGATAGGAACTGGGGAGTGCGGTGAACTGGACGGTCAGGTCGGCACCGGCGGGAATGGTGCCCTGGCTGAGGACCGTCAGCCGACCGGCCGCGAGGTCGACCGAAAAGTCGGCTCCGAGGGTTTTGGGAACTCCAGCGAGGGAGGCCGTGAGACTGGAAAGAGGACTGGCTCCGATCGGGTAGGTGCCGCCGGGAACCACACCGGTCAGGTGAAGGGAGCCGTTGCTGATTCCGGGAATGTCGGTGGAGACCAGCGGTCCCTGCGCCTTTTGCAACAGCAGGAGAAGCCGATCCACATATTCGTCGAGGGTAAAAAGATAGCCGAAAGCCAGGGTGTGGACATAGGAGGCATCCACCAGTCGAACCCCGCCGACCGAGGCCAGGTGCTCGACGGTTTCGGTTCGATCCATTCGTCTGAATTTCACCACGTTTCCGAGGTCCTCCTCGTACCCCTGTCCCGTGGGGGTGAAGTAGAGGCGTCCGGTGGTCAACCGTTTGGCAGGGGGAGTTCCGGCGTCAGGCATGACAGGTCCGATGGGGTTGGAGGTTTCAGATGGATTCCGGCGATCGTCAGCGGATCAGGTCCGGAGGACCAAAGACGGTGGCCCCGCAGACGGCGAGCCGGCGTTTGGTGGCGGTGGGAGTGACGGCACCGGGGTTGGCGCTGCCGTCGTAAAGGACCTTGACCGTATGAACGGCGCTGCTGAAGAGGTTCACGTTTCCAGGAACCCCACCCGGGGGAAAGAGGTTGATGGGTACAAACCGGTTTGCTCCGATAAAAAGATCGTAATAGGGGTTCAGGGGCTGTCCGCTGAGGGTGCCGACCGGTGTTCCATCGAGGTAGATTCGCACCTTGCCGGCACCGGTCCCGCCCTGGAGCAGGAGCTGGGCACCCGCCCCGGTGAAGGAAAACCGGACCGCGTCCCCCGCCGTGTCGGTGCCCCGGATCAACGTCGAGGCATTGTCCCCCGGCTTTTCAGTCAGGTCCCATCCAGTGCCGGAATATGAAAGGGTGGAGAGAGCGACCTCCCGCCGCGCAGGTACGCCCCAGACGCCGCCGTAGAGCACGGCCATTCCCGCAGTGATGTTGACGGCGAGTGAAATGTTTTCGAAGGCGTCGGGCTTGCCATAGTTGTACAGGCTGGCCGGGAGCGCCCGCATCTGTTCCACCGAGAGGATTTCCACCACGGCCGGTCGTGGGCCGACATTTCCGAAGGAACCGGTGGCGATGGTGGTGGGGCCCACCGAGATGGAGTAGGAGAAGCCGGCAGGAGAGTTGGCAAACCCGTCGACCAGCAGGGAAAAGGTCAGCGCATGGGGATGGGAGAAGATGGCCGAGGCACCCACGGGCAGCGCCACCGCCCCATTGGCCACGGGGCGATTACCCACCACGATGGCGGGATTGGCGGAATTGAAAACCGCGGGATTAAAATAGGCAATGTTGGTGGCGTAGCCTCCGGCGGTCTGGAATTGAAACTCCATGTCCGTGCCAAAAGGAAACGCCAGCTGGGCGGCCGGACTGGCGGCCCCGGGCAGGCTGGCGAGGATGGGTGAGGCAACGATGCGCTCGGATTTCTGACGGTTTGCCGGCAATAGGGCCCGCATCCAGGAGGCCCAGAGCAGCTGCCCGGCGTCATTCGGGTGCAATTGATCATTGGGCGGACTAAACACGATACCCCGGAGATTGCGGGCCTCATACGCCCTCGCCCAGGAGTCCAGAAACATTGCGCCATGCTGGTCCGCGATGGTCCGCAGGATCGGGCCTTCATTCTGCCGGTCATTCCATCCGATCGCCTGATTTGCCTCCGTGCCGTGCAGGATGACAGCGCTCCCGCGAGCCCGCGCGCGCTGCACCAGCCGCTCGATGTAGGGCAGCTTGTAATAGGTGGATGTGTTGTAGTACCCGAGAATGACCAGGTCCGGTTGCGATTCCAGCACCGGTGAGCCGCCCCCCATGCCCGCCAGATCCCCGTAGATCCCACTGGCATAGCCGAGATTTCCTGACGTGGCCACCGGGGCTGCCGTCACCGAACTTCCGATCAGGCACATGCCCATCGTCGGGGTCTGGGTGCCCACCCCATAATTGGTCACCGACCAGGTGGCGGTGTGGGGCAGATAGGCGGCGGGCAGCCATCCGGCCTGATTGAAGAGGGTGTCCACCCAGTTGGTGGTATAGCCCGGGTACGGACCCGAGATGGAATCCCCCAGGATGACCACGGACACCGGCTGACTGCCGTCCAGCAGCTTTTGTTTGACCCCTTCGAATCGATGCGCCGGAGCGTCGGAGTCCGTCGATAGGGGAAGCTGCGAAATCACGCCACTGGCATCGGTGACCACCTGCGCCAGCCACTTCGTTCCCATGTCCAGCGCCCGCGGGTAGTTGTGCAGCGTCAGGTCGAACAGGTCGAGGCCCACGTGATTGGTCGTATTCGGCAGCAGGGCGATGGACTGTGCGGCGATGGTGGACAGGCTGCCATCCGCCCACCGGAGCTGACACGGGGCCAGGGATAGCGACAAGCCAGCCGGGGTCAGGCGGTAGGCCGGAGAAGAGGCGGTCAATTGCAGGCTGCCGTCGCCAAAGACCACCGGAGCGCCCGCCCCCAGGACCAGCCCACCTGCCAGAAAGTTGGATCGCCACGGACTGGACGCCGTGCCCAGGTCACCGCCCGCCAGACCGGTGAACACGGTGCCGTTGGTCGCCACCAGCAGCGCTCCCCGGGAATTTCGGGCATCGCCGATCATCCAGACGGCGTTGGAAACCAGGCTCTGCCAGCCCCGGGTGCCGGTGGCGGCATCCGGAAACAGATAGACGGGCGTGTTGTATCCCTGGAATTGGGCGTGCGCGGTGCCGATCATCAACAGCCAGAGCAGGGAAAGACGGGATATCCAGAAATGCGGCTTCATGGGAATCGGTCAGGAGGATCAATAAATCACGAGGGCATCGGAAAGGGTGACGGCATGGTACCCGTAGGAGGGACCGGTGCGGGACGGATTGTCGCCGATGTAGGTCAGGACCAATTCGGAATCCGCTTCGCCTCCACCGATGGCCCGTCCGGATGGGGCGGTGGTTGACCATTGAAAAATCCATGGAGGGCGACCCGGGGCATAAAGATCCTGAGACTGCATCAACGCGCCGTTGCCGTACAGGTTCACCTGCCCACCGGCAGTCGATCGACGAAAGGTCAGCTGCAATCCCTGACCCCGGAACCGGATGCCCAGGATATCCCCCACCGTGTCGGAGGAGAGCAGGTGCGGATACCATCCGAACGGGTCGCCCGTGTCATCGAACCACGACGGGGTCGTTGCCGTTTCCGGAGTGCCCCGTCCCAGGGTCAACTTGCGATGCCGCGGTCCGCGAAAGAGCACGCCAAGGATGCGGGCATTCCCATTGGTGATCACAATGCGGATTGCCCCGTGATTCCAGTAGCCCGGTCCCGTGCCGCCCGTCAGACCCGCGGTGAAGAGATTGGTGATCGCAGGAAGCACCTGGCTCACCGACGCCAGGTCCATCATCCCGGGACGTTGAAACGGTCCGGGTCCCCCCGGAGCGTTGTCATCCGTGAAGCGGATGTCCCGGATCCGTTGTTCGGCTCCGGTGTGATCAATCCAGGCCACGTATCCCGCGAAGGAATTGGTGCCGACGCCATTGGTTCCCACTCCCCGCTCAAAGGTCAGCGTGGCGGACGACCAGCAGGAATGATAATAATCGATGAAGTTCCGCGAGGCCGGCGTCCCCGGCACGGAATAGGCCAGGGTGGTGCCGAAGGCATTTGGCAGGTAGTTCTGACCCGGACCCCCGGCGTCGCTGCTGGACGTCACGCCGGCGGATCGGCCCACGACCGTCCCGCCCACCCAGGTCGCACCCCATCCGAGGTAGGGAGCCTCCGGGGCAATGGGCGGGTCGAGCACGCGGGTCGGATGCATCGTCACGGTCAACGGGGCCTGCGGCCACGGGTTGAGCACTCCAAGGATCGCCTCGGCCCACGCATTCCAGCCGGCCTGATTGGAATGCACCGCGTCGACATAGGTGTTGATCCCCTGCCGGTTTCGTTCATCCACATAGGCTGCGGTGTCGGCCACGGCACCGCCGATCGTCCGGGACAGGGTGTCGACGGCCGAGGCGAGCGGGGCGAGGCTCATCGGATTTCCGGCAAAATCGTTTTCCGTCAGGTAAATCACCGACACCCCCCGGGATAGACAGACGCGGCTGAGGGCTTCCAGGTCGGGGTACGCGTAGGTGCCGTCCGTTGCCGACGAGGCGTTGAGGCCGTAGCCGATGGTGACCAGATCGGGCATCGGGCTGAACACCCGCGAATAGCCCGATTGGGGGGTGAAGGTGCGGGAAGCCAGTCCCACCGGAGGCCCCGCCAGGTCAAGGGCGGTCCCGTGCCCGCCATATCCCTGGAGGTTGTAGCCAAACGACTGGGCGGAGCGACTGACCAGCGCCAGCCCGTAGTCGGCATTGGCCCCGCCCAGTCCAAAATTCCGCACCACGACCGATGCGGCGTTCGTCACCGCCAGTCCGAGCGGAGCCAGGACGGGCGAAAACAGGAGTTCCCTCCACATCGCGCCGCTGCCGGACGCCTCGGTGGTGGAATCCCCCAGCAGCACGGCGTCCCAGCGGTCGCATCCGGCCAGCAGCCGCCCCTTGGCCCCCGGAATGCGCGTCGGCAGCCCCGTGAAGTCCGTGTTGAGCCACGGCGTTCCCGCCGGACCCGTCGGGCCGGTGACCACCACCGCCAGCAGATGCTCCCCTCCGCCGCCCAGATAGCGGTACAGCGAGTGCAGCCGCCCGGTGCCGTAGTTCAGGACCAGATAATTGGTGAAGTTCGGAAACAAGGTCAGCGATCCCCCGCCAAAGCCCAGCGTCGAACCATCGGGCCAGGCAATCCCTCCCGGGGACACCGTGACCGTCAACCCCGAAAAGCTCAGGGCGAACGGACCGGTCGGTCGTGTGCTCAGTGCGGAGGCGAGGTCGTTGGTCAGTCCCGCCCACTGGACCTGCGAGACAAAACCGCCGGGACCCGAAAGCCCTCCCACCAGATTCGCGGTGTTGGCCGGCCAGAAATTCGTCGGAAAGATCACCGCCCCGGTCGCATCCACCGCCACCGTCTGGCTCAGGATGGTCTGGCCGGAAAGCCGGATCGGTCCGGAAATCGTAAGGAATAAGAGAAGAAAAAGATAATGAAACAAGCGGTTCATGAGGGGGGGAGGTTGGGACCAAAGGCGAGGGAAAGTCCGGCGGGAGTGCCGACCAGCAGCAGGGCGTGGAACGAAGGACGACGGCTGACCGGATCGATGGCATCCAGGTTGGGCAGCTGCAATTGAGTCACCGTCCACCGGACCCGCTGGTCGGGGATCACCTCGTCATTCCCCACCCGCAGTTGGGGACCGGCTGCCCCACCCCCGAGCCAGACCGTGTGCCATCGGTCGGTCGGATCGCGAAATTGAAGCGCCCCCTCCTGAATCCGCACCGTCGGGGCCGCCGTCGCCTCCCGGGCCCCGGCGACCACCTGGAACGGGTATCCCGGCGGCGGACCCAGCTCGACCGTGTGACTGGACCCTCCCGTCAGGTCGGTCAGCCAGAGATGCCCCTGCCGGAAGGCAAACCCCGGCGTCGTGCCGATCCCAAATCCCGGAGCCAGCCGGACTCCGGGACCCACCAACTCGTCCAGCGTGTGGGTCGCCTCATCGTCGGGAACGGTGAATTCCAGCGGACGGTCCCACGCGGTCATGAGCTGATACCATCCTGGTGCGAGGCGCATCACCACCATTCCCTGGGGATCCGGCGTCAGGGAAATGTCGGTGGCACTGATCAGCACCGCCCCCATCAATTGCGGGGATGTCCGGCGGGAAACCGTCACCGGACGCCCCGGAGACTGGCCGTCACAGGTTTGAATGCGGAAGACGACAGTGGCCATGTTCAGAGGATTGGTTGCTGACCCAGGTCGAAATCGAGATGTCCGCCGATCAGTTCCAAGCGGATCCACCAGCCACCGCGTCCCACCAGGGCATCCGGATGTCCCTCCAGGGGCAGGGGATTGGCTGAAATGGGCCGGACATAGGCCCCGGGAAGAAGCCGTCCCAGCACGGAACGGGGTCCATCACCACCCTCCGGTCCCCGATGCACCGCGAATCCAAGCACCAGATCCTTGAGGGCGACCACGCCCGGGATGCCGGGGCCGCCAAAGACGGCCTCACTCCGGTGGGCCACCTGCCGGTCCGCCATCAGGAGACTGACCAGGGCGGTCCGTCGCACCTGCAACTGCCGTCCCGTATGCAGGGTCTCATACCGGTCCCCTTCATAGATCAGCAGGCAGAGGCGGTCCGCCAGCGTCTGCAATTCCCCGATGGCGACCGCCAGGTCCGGCTGGTCAAAGCGGGCCACCCGGTCAAAGGCGGGTTGTGATTCCCAACGCAAGTGTTCCAGAAGCCCCTGCAGGGCATCCAGAAGTTCCGCTGTGGTGGAGGGGGTCATGGGATGGTCTCCAGTCGGGTGGGGACCGGTACCCGTCCACCCCAGGCTGCCCTCGGGGCGGCCTCCGAGGCGGACGGGTTCGGCGGGAGGAGGTCGGCAAAATGCCCATCCCGGATTTCCTCCAGCTCATGCAGCGCTGCGTCGCGGTCCCGTTGCACCGACTCCGGGACCGCGCCCCCGGGGAAGGAGAGCAACTGATGCACCGCGAGACACCGGACCAGCCGCCGCCAGCGGTCCGCCGGGAGCTCATAGCGTCCGGTGTAATCCCGCACCAGCCCGGCCATCTCCGCGATCACCTCGGTGATCGGTTGTGCCAGGCCCCGATGAAGGCGGGCCCTGAACAACTCCTCCAGGGTCTTCTGGGACAGCAGAAGGTCCGATTCAGACAGGGTCGGCGTGGGCATGGCGGGGTGGGGTGGGGTGATGGGCGGTTGAACGAGGCAATCGGGTGTGGCCGCGTCACAGCTCATTCCCGGTGGAGACGGCGGCCTGTATTCGGTCCGCCGCCCGCGGGTTGATTCCGCTCCGTGACGGAGGTGGCTCCAGGCGCCGATGTTCCCGGGATTAAGAACGGGTTCATACACCTTGGACGGAGGGGCATCAGGCGCTCACCAGCAACTGACCGCTGGGGGCCTGGCCCGCCGCCACGCCAAACATGAAAGCCACCCGCATCACCGCCTGGCCCAGTTGATGGTTGAGGTACTGCACCAGCATGACGCTCATGCCCGTGTCCGGATTGGTGACCACGGTGGTGATCCCGCCGCCCGAGGCGCCGGGGAAGACGGTGGTGTAGTCGTTGGGCAGCCGGGTGGCCAGGATGAGGGCATCCGGACTGAAGCCGAACCCGGTCAGATTGCCGGCCGGGGGAAGATTGACCGCCTCATAAATATCAAAGCCGGCCACATTCGGCAGTTGATAACCGGTGATGATCTCCGGGCGCTGATAGGCGGCCAGGCTCACCAGGGCCGAATCGCTCGCCAGCGCGGCAAAATAGTCGCTGTACAGCAGCAGCGTCCGCTGGGTCGTCGGTACTCCCCGCTTGCTCAGGTCCCGGGCCATCGCCACCACCGTGGCTCGTCCGAAGCCGGCCAGCGGCTGAACCGTCTTGCCGGTGAACGTGGCCGGCACCAGCAGGGCGTAGAGTGCATCCACCAGGCTCTTGCCCAGGGCATAGTGGATTCCCTCCTCCTGCTCACCGAAGAGCATCCGCCGGGTGCTGGCCAGATCATTTGCCGTGAAGGCAATCTGAACCGCCTTATGGGCGTTCAAGGTCACGTTGACGTCCGTGCTCGTCACGTCACTGGTCGCATACCCGGTCGCCGGGGAATAATCGGTCACGCCGGGCACGGTGCGGATGCGCGTCCGGATGGTCTGGTTGAAGGCCGCGTTTTCCGGGCTGAAATCCGTGCTGATCCGGTTCAGGACTGGAAACCGGAGCTTGAGGAGGTCCAGTGCCCGCTGGGTCACCAGATCGCCCACCAATGTCCCGAGGGCGTTGGCCGCCTGAATCACCGATTCATCCCCGCGCGCCACCCGGGCCCGCAGATCGCGCGCCCAGATGGTTCCGCGTTCCCCGCCCGGGCGGGCGGCGGCATAGGCCTGAAGAACCCGGCGCGAATCATCGGCCACCACCGACGCCGCACCCCCACCGGCGGGGACGACGGTTCCCAGGGCCGGGTGCGACGGAAGGGCCGCGAGCAGCGCCGCATGGGCCGGCTCCTGTTCGATCAACCGTTGCCATTGTTCCTGCAGGTCGGTGTTCTGCGGAGGCAGCGCCCCGCGCGAGGTGGCGGCCTGCACCGCGGTCCGGGCGGCCTCGGTCCGCTGATGCCGGAGCTGACGCTGCAATTCCTCCCGCTCCTGCCGCCACAGCTCGGTCTCTGCCGCCGCTATCGGCGGCTGCGGCGCGTCGCCGGAGCGCGGCCCGCCCGCGGGTGGGTTCGGGTGCGCCGGAACCGTTGCGGCCTCGCCGCCCGGTCGCTCCAGGGAAGTGGCCGCCGCCAGCACCACCGGCGGCGGGGAGGCTGGCAGGCCCGGGGTGGTGTGGGGGATCAGGGCGTGGAGGGACGCCGGGGTGGGGAATGGGGCGGACGTGCCGCCGGTGGGGGATTCAGTCATGGTGTGAGGCGTGGAGTGGGTGACTGCGGGTGGAGCCGCAGTCCAACCGTTGGATTCCGTCAAGGAGGAGGCCGCCCACAGGGGGCGCATCTGCAAAAAGGCGGGGTCATTCACCAGTCCCCCCATGTTGAGGGGAGCGCCGGTCACCCGGGCCGGATCGCCGTCGTCGAGGAGAAAGGCCGGTGAAAAGGCCCGGTAGGTGCGACCCACCACGGCTCTGGCCCCGGCGTCCGACCATTCCACCCGGGCATACACCCCGGGCTCGGGTTCGATGCGCCACGCGAATTCGAGCGGCCAGGCCGCAGCCGCCTCGTTCCGGTGATCGAAATCAAAGAACGGTCGCTGCCGGGACGACTCCATGTGCGCCCGCCACTGCGCCTGAAGCGTCGCCGCCGTCGCCGGGTCGACCCGCACCCGCACCTGCACCGGAACCCCCTCCCGCGTCGCATGCAGGGAATGGATCCCCGCCGGCATCCACATGAGCTCCGGTGGCGGGACATCCGCCTCCAGGCGAAGGGGAGCGCGGGAAATGGAACAGGTGACGGCGTTCATGGGGTCAGGGATGCCGAATCATCCGGCAGGGTGGCCGCCGGGGCCCGTCCGGCGGGGGCCTCCACCACCGGTTCCATCGGGCCCGGCTCGGGGATGTCGTGCCTCCGGTAAAACCACGCCCGGGGCAGGCGGACCCCCTCCCGGAGCAACAGTTGATCCCGCTGGGCCAGCGCCACCGCATCCTCGGGCCGCCGGGCGGCCGACATTACCGTCGGTGCTTCCGAGGCATCGCCGTAATTCACCCGCAGCAGGGCCGGGATCCATTGCCGGTTGATCACATCATCCACCCACCGGCCGGCGGCCTCGATGGCCTCGTCCCGTACATTCTTGTGAATGTGTCCCAGGGCCCGCGAACCGCTGGCCGGAACATCCGTGGTCAGTGTCTGGCCCAGGATGAGAATGTCGCACAGCCGGTCCGCCAGCGTCTGCACGTAGGCCTGCGGATTGTCACTGCCCACCCGAGCCGCCTCCTTCAGTTCCAACTGGGTCCCCGCCGGAAATGCCGCCCACCCGGAATTGCCGAGCTGGGCGAGCATGTCCTCGAGGATGGGGAGCAGCGACGGATTGTGCGGATCGTAGGTCGCCCAGCGGATCGGCATGCCGAACACCTGGGCAAAGTTCAGCAGCCATTCCGCCGAAAGATTCGCCGCCGCCCACCAGAAGGCCAGGGGACGCAGCAGGGCCCCCGCGGTCGCCAGGCCACTCCGCGACTTGCACACGGCCACCAGGAATTTGTCCGGCGGAAACGGCTGGAATTCACCGGACGGCCCCCGCACCCCCGATGCCCCCGCGGGCAACCGCAATTCGAGGGCGCCGTGGGCCGCCGTCCACCCGTAGTGCTGCGGGTGCACCCATCGCGTGGCCCGCGGTGCCAGCACCGGCCCGCGCACCGGTCGGGAGCGGGCCTCCCAATCGATCTCCACCACGGAAACCCCCTTCGCCCACGCGTCCAGCAGGTCAAAGACCGTCCCGCCAAAATCGTTTTCATCCGCCCCCGGAACCGGACGCAAATCAAACAGCAGTTCCGTCACCAGACCGGCCCGTTCCTGCGCCTTCGCGGTCGGGGGTCGACCGGGAAGCCCGGCGGGGATCACCTCGCGGTCCAGCCCCACGACCGCCCGTTTCAATTCCAGGAGGTTCTTGTTCAGCCGGGGCCACGTGTCCTCCATGATCTGGAAGAGCTGCCAGCCCGCCAGAAGGTCCCCGGCCAGCCCCAGCCGCAGCACCGACTCGATCATCGCCGGGCTGTAGAATCGGGCACCGGGATTCAGCCAGTAGCCCTGACCCGCCGAGGGAAGGATCCGGTTCAACCCCGGGGGAATTCCACCCGGGCGGGCCGGACGCGGCAGACGCCCGGAGGCCCGGGTCCAGCGACGCCACTGATGGGCACCGGCCCGTCCTGCGCGTCGCAGGAGAGCCCCCATCGGGGTTGAGTGGGTTGTCGCGTCCATCCGCGGAACATCCTGCCCTGCCGCAATGCCTTCCGTGAGGCGCGGCTGGATTGCATGGACTGGATTGCCTCAAGAACGCGTGGAGAAGGGAAAAACCGGCCGACCATGGACGGACGAATGTCCCATCGGGGTCACAAACATTTTCATATGCGGGAATCACCCCATGGCGCAACCGCCGGACGTCGTGTGGGATGGTCGAGGTAAAAATCCATGAGCCGTAATTCATCGAATGAATCTTCCGTCTGACCATCACGTCCCCGCGCGCGTTGAATCACGGAAGGTCCGATCCTCACGATTTGATAATCTTGATGCGATCCGCGGCGCCGCCTGTCTGATGGTGTGTCTGTTCCATTTTACGAACTCGGATCCCGATTTTCCAAAATCGACTTATCTTCGTGCCCTGTTCGCGCACGGAAATCTTGGGGTTCAGGTCTTCTTCGTGATTTCCGGCTTCATCATTCCCGTCTCGATGGGGAAATCCCATTATCAGTGGACCTCTTTTTGGCGTTTCCTCATGAAACGGGGGGTGCGGCTTCATCCTCCCTACCTCCTCGCCCTGCTGGTCGCGGTGCTGAGCGCCGGAGTCGCCAGTCTGTTGCCGGGAGGCCAGCCTTTCGGTTTCAAGGTCAGTGATCTGGTCACGCACAGCCTGTTGCTCAACGGACTCCTGAACAAACCATGGATCAATGCCGTGTTCTGGACCCTCGCCATCGAGTTTCAATATTATATTCTGATCGCCCTCGTCTTTCCGATCCTTCATCGAAAGTCGCGCGTTGCGACCGCGGTGACCGTGCTGGTGCTGGGCGCTCTCTCGCTGTTGCTTCCGTCCTCACAGATGATCTTTCATTGGATGCCGGTCTTTCTCCTGGGGTGGGCAGCCTGGATGTGGTCCATCGATCGGCGGGAGACGGGCTGGGGGGTCGCCCTCTTGGCCGCAAGCCTGACCCTGTACAGCATGGGGTGGCTGACGGCTCTGGTCTCCGTGCTGACGGTGCTCGCCATTCAAAAGTGGCGAAGCGGTTTTGGTCCGCTCACGTCGGTCGGTGTGTTTTCCTACTCGCTGTACCTCCTGCATGGGGTCGTGGGTGGGAGGTTCATTCACCGCGCCAAACACCTCGCCCACAGCGATGGGACGGAAGCGCTGGTGGTCCTGGCGGCGCTGGCGGGTTCCCTGCTCGTTGCCTGGGGCTTTAGCCTCATCGTCGAGAGGCCCTGCATGAAATGGTCCCAGAAAATCCGGTTGGAACGGGAACTCCGGCCTGAAGGAGAACCCCAACTTCCTGTCCTTCAGCCACCAGCGGTTGCGACTTAATCCACGGCCATTCATGGCCTGATTGAAGCTGGTTCAGGCAGTAAAATCGTTCGACCGCGGCTTCCGCATGCGGGAACGAAACGCGGGCTTCACCTCCGTTCACAGGAATGTCACGGACGGAATCTGCAAAACTGGATAATCTCGCTTGCGTCGACATCGACAGTTCAATTAAATCGTTCAGTTCAAACTGAACGAATCAATCGTTCGGTTAACCCGGGATGGTTCGCGGTCGTTCGCCAATCCACTTTGCCTCTGCGAAGTGACGGGCACGAAGTGTCCCGACCCC
>CAIPFS010000475.1 GCA_903864375.1 uncultured Verrucomicrobiota bacterium | reverse complement strand
GTTATAACGTTAACGGGCTTGGTCAGGTGGCGGCAGAAGCGACGCTGTCGGATTTAGTCTACTACCGAAAAAACTTTCGACGGGTTTGCGCGACACGGCAACGGGTGGATGACGAGCTCACCTTGATGGGGTTTTCAGTTCTCCCGAGTCAGACCAATTTCTTGCTGGTCCAGCCGCCGGGTCATTCTGCGGAGGAATGGCATGCCCGCCTGCGCGAGAGAGGTTTTTTGGTCCGCTGGTTCTCCAGTCCTGAAGTCCGCCAGTACCTTCGAATTTCCATCGGGACGGATCAGGAAATGGATGCGCTCCTGGCAGCCGTGCGGAAGGAGCATGAGCCCAAGTTCCGCAGATACGCAGGGTAAATGACAGAGTTTGTGTGGATTTCCACAAATCAGACGGTGGTTTTCTCCACGACATTTTCGACGAGTTTGGAGCCTCGCGGCAACTTCAGCCCGAGGTGAGCCAGTCACAACGCAACATCTGCGTCCGGCTTTGCCACTGTCCGGAGTGTCAGCGTCACCTCCCTATCGTGTTGTTTGACCGGTACGGTGCCTGACCGCAAAACTTACCCACCGCCGCCGTTGTTGAAACGGTCCGGAAGGATCGGGAACGGCCCATGGGACCATTGTTTCCCGTCAGCCGGTCCTTCGGGAGGAACAGGGCTATTCTTTGGTGGCGAAAAGTGCCTGGGCGAAATCCCGGGCATTGAACGCGTTCAGGTCCTCGGGTTGTTCTCCGACGCCGATGAACTTTACCGGAATACCCAACTCCCGTTGGATGGCCACCACGGCCCCCCCTTTGCTGGTTCCGTCGAGTTTGGTGATGACCAGTCCCGTCAATTTGACGGCCTTGTGAAATTCGCGGGCCTGATTGAGGGCATTCATCCCGGTTGAACCATCGAGGACGAGCAGAACCTCATGGGGTGCTCCCGGATACTTTTTGTCGATAACCCGGTGCACCTTTTGAAGTTCGGCCATCAGGTTGTTTTTGGTGTGCAGGCGACCGGCGGTATCGATCAACAGCCATTTCATTTCCCGCGCCTGTGCTGCAGTGATGGCGTCGTGAGCGACGGAGGCGGGATCCGACTCGTTGGCTCCGGCAATGACCGGAATGTTCAGTCGGGCACCCCAGAGTTTGAGTTGCTCGATCGCCGCCGCACGAAAGGTGTCGCACGCGGCCAGCATGGCTGGTTCGCCCTGTTGTTGAAAAAGGTGGGCTAATTTGGCGGAAGTGGTCGTTTTGCCGGTGCCATTGACGCCGACGATGGAGACGACGGTTACTCCGCTGGGCGCCCGATGAAGGGAGGGATCGGCTTCGGCCAGCGCCGACTCGACTTCACGGGTGGCGATCTCAATAAAATCAGCCCCGGCCCGTCCCTGAGTTTCAAACGCGGTGCGCGCCGCCTTTAAAATCTGTTGGGTCGTGGCAAAGCCGAGGTCCGATCCGAGGAGGGCCCGTTCCAATTCCTCGAGACTGGACGCGGTCAGCTTGGGCGACCGGGTGATGATCCGTTTGACCTCCTGTGCGAGGGAGGCGGTCTTTTCGGTAAAGACCTTCTTGAGCTTGTCGAAGAATCCCACGGGAAATCAATTTTGGTTGGCGGAGTGCCCGGGTTCCCGGCTGGGGCGGCGTTTTTCCTTGAGGGACACCACCTTTTGGTAGGGAACCTTGACTCGTCCGATCAGGGGCTGTCCCTTGGCAAGTCCGTGACAATCGCTGCCACCGGTGGCGGCCAACCCCAAGGTACTGGCCATCCCCTCGTAACGATGGGCGGAATCGGGATTGTGTTTGGTGTGCCAGCACTCGATGCCGTCGATGCCCTCCGCGGCCATCTCCGGAATCATTTCGTCCTTCTTGTAGAGTCCGGGATGAGCGAGAACGGCGACTCCTCCGGCATCATGGATCAGGTGGATGGCTTCACCGGATTCCATCCGTGTTTTGGGAACCCAGGCCGGACGTCCTTTTTTGAGGTACCGGTCAAAGGCGTCATCGAAATCCTTGCAAAAGCCCTCCTGAACCAGGGCGCGAGCGACATGCGGGCGTCCGGGGGCCCGGCAATTGGCAATCTTGAACACAGTCTCCGCCGTCAACGGGACCCCTCGTTCATTCAGCCGATGCACCATATCGCGAATGCGATTGACCCGAACGGCCTGGAATCCCGCGAGCCGTGAGGCCAGGGCTGGGGAACTTCCGTTGATCCAGTATCCAAGAATATGAACCTCGGTGCCGTTGTGTTCCGCAGTCAACTCGGTGCCGGGAACAAATTCCAATCCGCCCTGTTCGCAGGCGGCGGCCATTCGCTGCCAGCCTTCCAGCGTATCGTGGTCCGTCAGGGCCACCGTGCTCAGGCCATGTTTCAGTGCCTGCTGGCAGATTTCCTCCGGTGTGAAGGTTCCGTCTGAAAAATGGGAATGCAGATGGAGGTCAGCGTACACGGGGATGGGGAGAGGAAGGTTGAACGTTCCGGATTGGCGGAGGATGGGGTTTCAGGCCTCGCCCGCTTCACGCGCCGTTCGGGCCGGGCGCAGGAGTTCTGCTTTGACGCGATCCAGGATGCCATTGACGAACCGGCCGCTTTCCTCGGTGGAAAAACGCTTGGCGATATCGACCGCTTCGTTGATGGAAACCACCGGGGGAATGTCGTCCCGAAAGAGCATCTCGTAAATGCCGAGCCGCATGACGTTGCGGTCAACCACCGCCATCCGGTGCAGGTCCCAGTTGAGGGCATGTTTCCGGATGATTTCGTCGAGTTCCACCCGACGTTCCAACACTCCCCGAATGAGGGTGTCGGCAAACATCCGCATGGCCAGGTCATCGACGGTTGCCGGTGGCAACTCGATGGACTGGCCATAGGTGGGACCTGTCTGGGTTTCCTGGAGCGCGCTCAAGCGCTGACTGTCCCAGAAATGATCCAGAGCCGCCTGAAGATTTTCAGGCGGATTCATGTCGTTTTGAAAGAGGAATTGAACTGCCCGCTCCCGGGCTTCCCGCCGCCGCCGCATGTCAGCAGTCTGGTGGGTCGGCGGGGGTTCCGAAAGCAGATTCTCTCAGCGATTCAATGCCAGGACCACGACTCCGGCCACCGCCACCGCTCCGCCGATCAGGGAACGGCGACCAGCGCGATCCCCGTTGATCCATCGGGAGATCGGGATGACGGCCACCGGGGTCAGTGATGTGACGGACAAGACCACGCCGGTGGCTTCGTGTTTTAGAGCCCATTGGTAGCAGGCGACCCCCAGGCAGGGGCCGGACAAACCGTTGATGAGCACCCAGGCAGCGGTCGGCACCTTCGGATTCTGTCGAACGGCAACGGATGATGGACGCTCCGCCTTGTTCCGACGCGATTGAATCCACCACCACACTCCACCAAACACGACCCCGGCCACAATGCGTTGGTAGGAGACGGAAAAGGGGTCGATGGGAAATCCTGCCTTGTAGGACAGTAATTGCCCATGTTTGCTGATCACAGCGCCCAGGCCCTGTCCCACGGCCGCAATGCCCCCCAATAGGAAGGCCATGAATCCCGGACGGATGGGGGAATGTTCTCCGTTGGTCCCGGGGCCTCCCCGATCCGGAAGAAGCGCGGTGGTCACACCCGCCAGAATGGTCAGGCTCGCCAGGATTTCTCCGATGCCCATGCGCGCGCCCAGCCAAAGCCACTCCGTGATGGCGGCGACCGGAACCGCGAGGCATTGAACCATCAAACTGCTCAATCTCGCACCTAGGCGGGGTAGCGCCAGGAACAGAGCCGTATCACAGATTCCGTACCCGATGACACCACTGAGCAGGAACCACGGCAGGCAGGGTCCACGAAAGCCGACGCCCCAGAAATGGGCGGCCAGACCGAGCAGGGTGGCAGCCACCAGCAATCGGAGGAAATTGGCGGTGGACGATCCCAACCGCTGAATCGATTGCCGGGCGGTGACGGATGAAGTGGCGAAGAGCAGGGTCGCCAGGACCGCCCCTAGCATGGAATGGGAAGTCGGCCCGATTCCGACTCCACCAGGCGGCGCATTCGCCGGACGGCCGCCCCCAGTTGAGCCTGCTTGAACAGTGCCGTTCCGGAGACAAAGGTGTCGGCACCCGCCCGGGCGCACTCCCGGGCGGTGATGTCATTGATCCCGCCGTCCACTTCGATGCGATATCGCAGGCCTTCCTGCTGCCGCCAAAGAGCCGCCTGCTGGACTTTGGGGACGCATTCTTCGATGAAGGATTGGCCGCCAAAGCCCGGATTGACCGTCATGATCAGCAGCAGGTCGATCTTGGAAAGGTACGGTTTGACCTCGCTGATGTTGGTGGGGGGATTGATGGCCAGGCCCACCTTCTTACCGAGGGATCGAATCTTCCAGAGCAGGGGGGTGACCCGTTCGTGGAGTTCGACGTGAACCGTGAGTCCATCCGAGCCGGCGCGAACGAACGGTTCAATCAAGATCTCGGGCTGATCGCACATGAGATGGACGTCCAGAAACCGGCTGAAGTGGCCCCGCACCGCCCGGACCACTTCGGGACCGAAGGAAATATTGGGCACGAAATGGCCGTCCATGATGTCCAGGTGCAGCCATTCGGCACCCGAACGATCAGCGCGTGCGGCTTCGGCGGCAAACCGCCCGAAATCGGATGCCAGGAGGGAAGGTGCGATAACCATGTCGCGATGAGCTTGGGGAGGATCGTCTGATTGAAAAGAAAAAGCCTGGGTTGCTGGATCCCAGGCTCGAAATTTATTGAGAAGTTGAGAACGCCGGTCAGGCCGCTGCCGGTGCGGCGGTGCCGAAACCAGGCAGTTTCGGAGGAAGCGGCTTGATGATTTCCGGCATCGGCGTGGAGGCTTGCGCGCCGGCGGGAGGGTCGATTTCCCCGGGCTTCACCGGGGGCGGCGTAAAGGTGCCGCTCTTGAGGATCTCCTCCACCTGCCGGCCATCGAGGGTCTCATACTCCAGCAGGGCTTTGGCGATGATTTCAAGCTTGTCCCGGTGCTGCTGGATGATGTTCCGAGCCGTCTCAAAGCCATTGTCCACGATCTGCTTCACCTCGGCATCGATCAATTGGGCGGTGGATTCGCTGTAATCCTTGGATCGGCCCATGTCGCGCCCCATGAAGACATATTCCTGGGCGTCACCGTATTGAACCATGCCCAGCCGATCGCTCATTCCATAATGGCAAACCATGGCGCGAGCCATCGCGGTGGCTTGCTGGATGTCGCCCGCCGCCCCGGATGAAATATCATGGGTGACCAGTTCTTCGGCAATCCGTCCAGCCATGGTGACGGCCATCAGGGCCTGCAATTCCTTCCGTTTCCGGACCAGCAGGTCTTCCTTGGGGAGCCACATGGTGGTTCCCAGGGATTGTCCCCGCGGAATGATGGTCACCTTGTGCAGCGGATGGGTATGTTCCAGAACCACATTCACCAAGGCGTGACCGGCTTCGTGCCAGGCCGTGGCCTGCTTTTCCTGATCGGTCATCGCGAGGCTGCGGCGTTCGCGGCCCCAACGCACTTTGTCCCGCGCTTCTTCCAATTCAGCCATCGCAACCGATTTCTTTCCGGCGCTGGCAGCAATCAAGGCGGCCTCATTCAACAAATTGGCCAGTTCAGCTCCTGAAAATCCGGGCGTCCCCCGGGCAATGATGGAAAGGTCCACCTCCGACGACAATTTGACGTTTTTGGAATGGACCTTGAGGATCGCCTCGCGGCCGCGGACGTCGGGCAGATTGACGGTGACCTGCCGGTCGAAACGGCCCGGACGCAGCAGCGCCGGATCCAGAACATCGGGCCGGTTGGTGGCGGCGATGATGATGATGCCTTCCGTCGTATCAAAGCCGTCCATCTCCACCAGCAAGGCGTTCAAGGTCTGTTCCCGCTCATCATTTCCACCGCCCATGCCATGACCCCGGGAGCGTCCCACGGCATCAATTTCGTCAATGAAGATGAGGCAGGGGGTGTTTTTGCGCGCCTGTTCAAACATGTCGCGGACGCGGCTGGCGCCCACACCCACAAACATTTCAACGAAGTCCGAGCCGCTGATGCTGAAGAAGCTGGCATCGGCCTCGCCGGCGATCGCCTTGGCCAGGAGGGTTTTTCCCGTTCCAGGAGGTCCGACCATGAGGATGCCCTTGGGAATCCGCCCCCCGAGTCGCTGAAATTTCTTGGGGTCCTTGAGGAATTCCACCAGCTCGGACACCTCTTCCTTGGCTTCATCCACACCGGCCACGTCTTTGAATGTGGTCTTATTCCGCTCCTTCGAGAGCAGCCGTGCCTTCGATTTTCCGAAATTCAATGCACCACGCCCGGCGGCCTTGATCTGCCGGATGAAAAAGAACCAGACCAGAAACCCGAGAAAGGCAAAGGGCAGGAGGTTCAGCAGGACGTTGCGCAGAATGTGGTTACCGTCGACCGCGGTCAGATTGGAGGCGCCCTGAAGCACCTGCAAATTCTCCTCGGTCAGATACGCCTTGGTGAAAAAGGGAACCAGGTTGGTCTTGGACCCGTCAAACTCACGGTATTTGCCCGAAACAAGCCGGATTCCCTGGGATTGCTCGGAAAAGCTGATTTCCCCGCTCTCGATCAGGTTCGAATGAACCAGCTCGAAGAGGGCCTTGTATTTGACTTCCACCGGTCGAGGCTGGTTGACCATCGACTTGTTGAGGAAAAATAAAAACGGGATGATGGTCACGATGGCGATCCACACCAGCCACGTGCGTGTCTGCAAACTGTTGTTGCCACCCCCCCCGCTGCGGTTGTTATCCGGTTCGTCTGACATAGCGACTCAAAGGGCAAGCTAACAGCGCTAACCCCATGCGCAAGCGGCCTTTCCCGGGTTCGTTGGACGATGGCACTTCCATTCCAGAATACGCCGGGTGGCCGAAGTCACTTTGAACGGCTCACCCGGGGGGAGTGATTCCACCCAAAAGATCTCTCCGCCAGCGGTCTCCGCCACCACCAACCCCCTTCTGTGCCCAGCCGGAACCTTTCGATTGACGAACAGGTTCTGGAGACGGGCCGCCTGCCCCAGGCCCAGGGACTGAAAGCGGTCGCCCGGACGCCAATGGCGAAGCCGGGCCGTTGGTCCCACACGGTCCGCATCGAACCATTGTTCTCCCCCGGCCAGTTCTGGCAGTTCGGCGCCCTTCGGCCAGGCCCGGATCGACCAATCCATGCGGGCGCCTCCCCAGGAGATCGTCCCCGGATTGGAACCCCAATCGACCGAAGTCTCGCTTTCCTCATTCCCGGGCAGGGGGTGCCAATGTTCCAGCCTCCCCGATTTCGAACGGATCAAATCCACGCCCCGCCCGACGGAGACAGGGGTGACCGTCGATCGCAATCGCTCGATGGCCTCAAAATCAAGGTCCAGTCCGAGCGACCAGGCCTGCTGTCGGACCACCGCCCGCTGGATGGCCACGTGAAGTCCCTCGAACCGCCGCCGTCCCGGTGACTTCAACCAGTCCCGACCCAATTTCGCCGTCAATTCGGATTCAGCGGCGGTGATGGCCGCCGCCCGCGCCAGCGTGCCCCGGATTCCGGGCTGATAATCCCGTTCGAGCCCCGGCAGTAGTTCGTGACGAATCCGATTGCGCAGGATCTCACGACACCCATTGCTTGCGTCCTCCCGCCATTCCAATCCCTGCTCTTGGGCAAAGTGGATAATTTCCCCCTTTTTGACCTCCAGGAACGGGCGGAACAAAGCGACCCGGGCATCCGAAGGCGAACGGTCCAGAAACCGCATTCCGCCAATGCCATCCCCCCCGGCCCCTCTCAACAATCGCAGGAGAACCAACTCGGCCTGATCGTCGGCGTGATGCGCCAGCGCCACCAGGGTGGCCTCTTGCTCCAGGGCGATCATGGCCAGAAATGCGTGACGCAGCCGGTGTCCGGCCATTTCCAAGGATTCACCAGTTTTGGACGCCTCGTGAGCGACCGCGATGCGGCTGGATCGGAACTTCAGGTGTCGCTCCCGGGCGAGTTGATGAACAAATTCCTCCTCCAGGTCGGCTTCAGGTCGGAGTCCGTGATGCACGTGGGCGACGATCAATTCAAATCCCAGGGCACTTCCCACCTGATACAGGACCTCGAGGAGGACCACCGAATCGACTCCGCCCGACACGGCTACAATCGCCCGTCCGCCCCGGGGGATGAGTCGCTGGGAACGGACAAACTCGCGTGTCATCGCGGCCAAGTCCTTCATGGTGGAAAGGATAGGATGACCTGCGTCCGAGCGGAATGCAGAAGTTCCCCTTGGCCCCGGACGCTGGAATTCATTAGCGTGCGCCGGGATGAAGTTCACTTGGGCCGGTCTGGCTGCCCTATTGGTGGCGAATTCGGTGAGGGCGCAGACCGCGCCTGCCGAATCGAAGCCTTCCATACCCGTGCCGCCGCCTCCAGGCGCTGCGGGCCAGGTGGTGCCCAGCGGCTCTGTCCCCACGGCCTCCGAACCGGACGAGGTCGAGATCCGTGCCTCCAACGGCATGGGAGAGGTGGAATGGGATCGGGACAAGGGAACGGTCACCTACAACTACGACAAGGGGGTGCTGGTCACGTTTCGCGACGCCACCCTGACAGCCCGCCGTATAACGGTTGAGCGCGAGGCGGGTGTCATGACCGCCCAGGGCGACGTGGTCATCTCCAAGGTGGATGCCAAGGGGCGTCCCCAAGTTTGGCGCGGAGATCGCGTCCGGTACAACTATCGGACCGGACAAATCGACACCGATGCCTTCCGAATGGGGGAGGCGCCTTTTTTTCTTTCCGGTACAGCTTTGGAAGGAGGACGGACCAATCAAACCCAGGTGGTCACTAACGCCGT
>CAIPFS010000474.1 GCA_903864375.1 uncultured Verrucomicrobiota bacterium | reverse complement strand
GGTACAACCGAGTCGGTCACCACCGCCAGGCCCAACCCGGCCTCGGCATACAGGAGAACGGTTCCGATCAAGCTGGGGCTATGCAAAATGCGGGGAGAGAATCCAGCGTTCCGACAGCCAGCAAGGACCGCGTCATGCAGCCCGATACCCTCCCGGCGGGCCAGCACCAGAAGGGGCATGTCGATCAAGGAAGTCCAGGCCAGGACCGCCTGACTCGCCAGTGGATGGTCCCTGCGGAGGGCCACGCCCAGGCGCTCTTCGCGAAGAAGCAATGTGCGGAGTCCCAGTCCCTCGGACAATGCCACCGGGCGGGTGAGCGCCATCGCCAGCCGCCCTTTGGCCACCATTTCCCAGACACGTTCGGGCGTTCGCTCTTCCAGGTGCAGTGAGACTTTCGGGAACAGGGCCCGGTACTCCGCCAGAAGCCGTCCCAGAAAAGGCTGGGTGGGCGGGCCAATATATCCCAAGCGCAGTTCGCCCTCTTCACCCGCAGCCGTCCGCCGAACCCGGGATAGGGATTCATCCCAACGCTCCAAAAGCAGACCACTTTCGCGCAGGAGGGTGTTGCCCGCCGGAGTCAGCCGAACATAATGGCGGGTTCGCTCGAGAACCGGCGCGTTCAACTCGGCCTCAATCTCCTGAATCGCCCGGGTCAGGGCCGGCTGGGCCACCCGCAGGCGACGGGATGCCCGTGAATAGTTCAATTCCTCAGCGACCGCCTGGAAGTAGCGCAGGTGACGGAGGTCCATGCCGTTGATTGATAACAAACCGGCATCACCTTGATAGCGAGGTTTTATTTCCGTTATCGCCAGTTAACCGCTATCAAGCGAACTGTGAGCAATCTTCAACTGGCCGTGCAGTTTTTCCTGCAAATCGCCGTCATCTTGATGGCATGCCAGGCTGTTGGGATCGTGGCGCGCAGACTCGGTCAGCCACAGGTTGTTACTGAGATGATCACGGGGGTCATCCTCGGACCCTCCCTGCTCGGGATGCTGGCCCCGGCCGTATCGGCCCACCTGTTTCCGGCGGAATCCATGAAGGTGCTGTTCCCGATCTCCCAGCTGGGTCTGGCGGCCTATATGTTTGTCGTCGGATTGGAGTTCCGCATCGATATCATCCGAGAGCGGTTTCACAGCGCCGCGACCGTCTCTCTCGCGGGCATGATTGCCCCCTTCGTTCTTGGCGGGGCACTGGGGTGGTACTTTTTCAATCACACCCAACTGTTTCCAGCCAAGACCTCCTCCTTTGAGGCCATGCTCTTCATGGGGGCTGCCATGTGCATCACGGCGTTTCCGATGCTGGCCCGCATCATTCATTTCAAGAAGCTGGCCGGGACGGTGATGGGAACTGTGGCGCTGGGGGCCGGAGCCATCGACGATGCGGCCGCCTGGTGCTTGCTCGCCGTCGTTCTGGCCAGCTTTGACGGTAATTTTCAATATGCCATCAAAAACATCGGTGGTGGCGTGGCCTATGTGGCGATCACTCTCACCGTGGTCCGCTGGCTGCTGGCCCGATGGTCCCGCGGAATCGAGCGTCGCGGCCTGTTGTCCGATCAAGAATTGGTGGTTTGCCTCGCGTTGCTGGCAACGGGTGCCTGGATCACCGATGCCATTGGACTGCATGCTGTTTTTGGCGCCTTTGTGATGGGTACGGCCATGCCACGGGGCCTCGTGGCCTCGAGCTTGATCGACCGGATCCAGCCGCTGACGGTCGCGCTCCTGCTCCCCTTGTTCTTCACTTACTCGGGGCTCAATACCCGCATCGGACTACTAAACACCGGCTACCTCTGGGCCATGACCGGCCTGGTGATGGTGGCCGCTGTAGGCGGCAAGGGGATTGCCTGCTGGCTGGCTGCCCGGGCCACCGGTATCTCCAACCGCGAGGCACTGGGCATCGGGACGCTGATGAATGCCCGGGGATTGATGGAATTGATCATCATCAACATTGGACTGCAACGGGGTGTCATCTCCGCCGAGCTGTTTGCCACGCTCGTGATCATGGCGGTGATTACCACCCTGATGGCGTCACCGATCTTTGAATGGTTGGTCGGCCGACGTCCCCCGGCGGCTTGATCCCCGGGTCAGGGGTTGTCCGCCTCGACATTGCCCTGGGGAGCGGCCTCTTCCTTGATCGCCTTGATCTTGGCTTTGACCCGGCGATAGGCAGGATGCTTGCGGAGATCGGCCAGATCCGGGTCGCGTTGCAGCCATCGGAAATCGCGGTAGCCCAGGTCCAGGGCCCGTTCCAATTCACCGCAGGCCTGCTCCATGGCACCGCTGAGGGCCAGACTGCAGGCGTAATTGAACAACACGTTGGGATCCTCCGGCCGCAACTGCCGCAACCGTTCATCCACCTTGAGGCTATCGGCCAGACGACCGCGCTCCGTATAGTCATCTCCAAGGACCTGCAAGGCCTCGATGAATTCCGGATCACGACGGACCACTCCCTCCAGAAACCCGATTTCAATATCGAGGTCTCGAGCCTGGCGGCGGTTGAGTTTGCGTTCGGGGGTTTTTCCCATACTCCAAATCAAACGTTCGGGATGGAGGGCCG
>CAIPFS010000473.1 GCA_903864375.1 uncultured Verrucomicrobiota bacterium | reverse complement strand
CCACTCCTCAATGAATCTGGCCGGATTGATCATGATCCTTCCCGGCATTGCATTGGGAATTTGGAGTCTGGCAACACCGACCCGCCAGATGCTTCGGATCAGTTGGCCCGTCGCCATTCTCCTCCTTGTGGGTGGCGGAATTTACTTTTCGAGCTACCTGACCTACATGCAAAACGGTTCCCGATAACCGGACGAAATCGCAGTCCGCCCACAGACATGCTCCCCCACGACTACGCCCTGCGCCTCCGCAAGATTGAGGTGCGCGCCCGTCTGGTGAGCGAACAACTTCTGGGAGGGCGTCTCGGGAGCATCTTCAAGGGGCGAGGCATGGACTTTGCCGACGTCCGGGAATATACGCCGGGAGACGACGTCCGCCGCATTGACTGGAATGTCACGGCCCGTCTCCGCAAGCCGTTCATCAAACGCCATATCGAAGAACGGGAACTCGTGGTGATGCTCCTGGTGGACGCCAGTGGCAGCGGGAATTTTGGAACCGCAGAGCCGGTTTCCGCCTCGGCCGAGACCAAAAGGGAGCTGGCTGCCATCGTCGCCGGAGCCCTGGCCTTTGGAGCGGTTCGCCAGGGAGACCGGGTCGGGCTGATTCTCTTCACCGACCGGGTGGAGCGTCACGTTCCCCAGCGCAAGAGTCGCTCCCATGTCACCCGGATGCTGCATGAACTACTCTACTGCCGGCTCCAGTCCAAGGGAACATCCATCAGCACCGCGCTCCGCTATCTGAACCACGTGGTCACCAAACCCGCCCTGGTGTTCGTTCTCTCGGATTTTGAAGACGGAGATGAACCCTCCTGGGTGCGCGAAATTCGGGCAACAAACCGACGCCACGAAGTCATCGGCCTCCGCCTGATGGACCGGCGCGAATGGGAATTACCCGATGTGGGTTGGGCGCTGGTTCAGGACGCGGAATCCGGGGAGGTCCTTGAAATGGATACATCCGACCCTGCCGTTCGTTTGGGTTGGGAGAAATCCATGGACGAACAAAGTCGGGAATTGGTGGCGACTTTCAAAATGGGCGGAGTTCCGTTGTTGTCGATCCGCACCGACGAGAAATGGCCGCATCGATTGCAACAATTCCTGGACCACTGCGCCCGGCGGCGAATTGCGTGAACGGCGGGGATCTGATTAACGACCTGCAACTTGTCCCGCTCCACCCTTGGTGGCAGCGCCCGGCACTCTTGGCCCTGCTGGTCTCCGCCGCCATCGCATTCCTCGGGGTGCTCCTGTGGGCGTACCTGCGATGGAAGACCCAACCGCCTCCCAGCCCGCCCATGCCGATGGAAACGGACTGGGCGGCGGAATTTCAACGTCGACTCGCCGAATTGAGGTCGCGAAGTGGTCAAATGGATGCTTATCTGCTGGCCATTGAGACCTCCCGGTTGATTCGCGAATTCCTTGCTCACGCCCAGCGGTGGCACGCCACCTGTCAGACATCCCGCGAACTCCTGGCTTTGGCACTGGCAATTCCGGGTCTTGAGGCTCCCCTCCGGCACCGATTCGAATCGTTCCTCATCCTCGCCGACCGCATCAAATTCGAGCAGCACGGAGCGTTACCGCGCGAACGAGCCCAACTCCTGGATGATGCCGAAAATCTGATTTTGAACTGGATCAAACCAACGAGTTCAAAACCGACGTTATGAACGGGTTACCGTCGGTACTTCATGGCTTCGAATTCGGCCATCCCTGGCTTCTGCTGGCGTTGATCGTTCCCGCCGCTCTCGCCTGGTGGACAGGACGGACGGGGCCCATCCCCTCCATCACGATCCCCAGCATCCGCCGGGTTGCCCACTTGGGACGGAAACCTCAACGGCATCGGGGAATTCGGCGTTTCTTCTGGTTGTTGCTTCCGCTCAGCCTTCTCGTGATGGCCCTCGCCCGACCAAGAATCCCTCAGGGTCAGGTGCCGGACCCCAGTCAGGGTATTGATATCATGCTGACTCTCGATTACAGCCGCTCCATGGCTGAAACCGACTTTCGGTTAAATGGAAAACGAATCAGCCGCAAAGATGCCCTGGTGTCGGTGACCCGGGACTTTGTCAAAGGGCGTCCGGACGACCGAATTGGTATTGTCTGCTTTGCACGGACCCCCTGGCTGGTCAGCCCGTTGACCCTCGATCACGAATGGGCTCTGGCCTCCATGCAGGAGGCGGAACTCGCGACCGGCACCGGCATCGGCTGGGCCATTTCCGCCAGCTCGACCTTTCTCAAAAACAACAGTGAGCGAAGTCGGATCATCATTCTGATCACCGATGGGGAAAACTCAGCCGGCCCGCGTCCACTGGAGTCCGCACCTCAGGCAACCCGCGAGAAGATCAAGGTGTACACCATATTGATCGGACCCGAAATGGTTACGCCGTCGGCGGCGGCAAATCATGAACTCAACAGGGTGGCCCGGTTGACAGGGGGGCAGTTTTTTCAGGCCAATGATGCCCGCGCACTCCAGGAAATTTACGGCTTGATCGATCAATTGGAAAAAAGGGAATTGGCCCAAAAACGGCACGTCGAATGGCGGGAATTGTATCCGGTGTTCATCCTGCCCGCGACGGTGCTCTGGTTGATTCACCTACTGGTTCTTCCGTTCGCGCGCCCCGGTCTCCCATGAGATTCTCCATTCCATGGATAGCCTACGCCACGCCCCTGCTGGTTCTTCTGGCGGCCTGGGTGCAGTCCCTCGTCATTCGCCGCCGAAGAGCGCGCCTCCAGCAGTTTACTGGAGCTTCAGACCGCCCCTGGAGTGACCCTGGCTTTTTTGAAAAACGCGTCCGAACCTCGCGCTGGATCCTTCTGGCAACCGTGGCCTTCCTGCTTCTCAGCGCCGCCGGCCCCCTGTTGTTCAAGCCGACCACCCAGTCCGAACTGCGGGGTATCCCTTACATGATCGCACTGGATGCCTCGAGATCGATGCTGGCCGGGGATGTGCGCCCCAGTCGCTGGAGCGCCGCCACGAATTCCCTCGACCGATTCCTGGGTGACTCCCGGGGAGACCGTGTGGGCTTGATCACCTTTTCCGGGGTTGCCTACCTGAATGCCCCATTGACTTTCGATATGGTGGCCTTGCGCATGATGCTTCGATATCTCGACCCCAATGCCATCGAAGATCCGGGGAGCTCACTGGCCTCCGCCATCGAACGGGCGTCCCGATATTTTACAACCAATCAAATCGCGCCCAAACTGTTGGTCGTTGTGTCTGATGGCGAGGATTTGGCCGGAAACCCTCTGGAGGTCGCCCGGAGACTCCATCAGCAGACGGGGCTGAAAGTATGCACCGTGGGTGTGGGAACCGCCGCCGGCACGCGTGTCCCGTTGAATCGACCCGGAAGTTCCGCAAAAAACTCATTCGGACAGGAGGTCGTTTCCCGATTAAACGAAGGTAACCTCCAACGCCTTGCCGCCACGACCGGTGGACGATATTACCGATTGGGAGACCATGGCGAAGGACTCGAGGCACTTCGCCGCGACGTCATCGCCCCCATGGCTGAATCTGCCGCTCGGGCAGACCTTCGGCAGTACCGCCCACTCTTCCAGGTCCCACTCTTTCTCGGGATCGCCGGCATGCTGACAGTGTTCTGGATCGGTGCCGACAGGCATCAACGTCACCGTCCGCCTGGGTCCATCGCCCCCTCACCCTCATCCTTATGAACCGGATGTTTTTCCACACCAAAGCCCCAGTCAACGCATGGAGCACCCTCCTGCGTTCCTTGGTCCTTTTCATCGTCGTTGCCGGTTCCCTTCCGCACGATTTACAGGCCGCAACACCACTTCCCTGGGCGACCGAACCCGAGGTGCTCCGCCTGCAACAGATGATTGCCAATGGCGAACCGTCCCAAGCGTTGGCCAGACTGGCCGTGGAAATGGAACGGGACCCGTCCAATCCAAGGGTGGCTTATGATTGCGGAATCGCTGCCTATGCCGCGGGAAGGTATGAAGAAGCCCTTCTATCCTTCGATAGGGCGGAGAGCGAGGGACGGGGATCCCTGGTTCGACAGGCCCGTTTTGAAAAAGGAAATGCAGAATTTCAGGTGGGACGGGAGTCGTCCACCGTCAACCTGGATGACACCATCTCTCACTGGAAGGAATCCCTTCGAAATTATGATCTGGTTCTTCAGGAAGGCCGACATGCCATGGCCCAGTCCAATCGTGAATTTGTTCGGCATCAGTTGTTGCAGCTCCTTCTCTCGGCAGGAAAAACCAATCTGCAGTCGGCGCTCCAGAACAATCTGACACCTGCGCAGAAAATCGAACCCCTGCGGAATGCGTTTGGCAAATATACCGAGGCACTGGAGGTCGCTCCCGAGACGTCCGAGGCAAAATCAGGTGAACAGAATTCGCGTGACTTGCTGGCAGACACGCTTGCCCGGGAAGGTAGCCGAAAGGCTCAAAATGTCCGGTATATCGCTCCCGGTCCACGGGAGGCCCCCATCCTCCGCCCGGATTTCAAAGACATCGAGGAAGGGGTTGGCATGCTTGAAGATGCCCATCAACTGAAGCCCAAGAATGCCGCCATCGAACGGGCGTTGGAGGAGGCAAAAAATCGGATGGCACAGGCCATGACTGACCATGCCCAGCACATGCTCGACCTCGAACCGCGCATCCCGCAGCCCCGCGAAAAACTCGCCGTCCTGCGAATGGCCAAGGAGTTCGTGGAAAAGGCACTCAACAAAGTCCCCGACCACGCGGCGGCAAAGAAAACATTGGATGAAATCAACCGCCGACTCGCCGATGTGATGGAAGAACAGGGAGACGAGCTTTCCCAGCAGAGTGACCAGGCGAATCTGGAACAACAGACCCAGATGCTGAGCCAGTCCCTTGATTTTTATCAACAGGCCGGTGAGTTGAAACCGAACGATAGCGGTCTCCCCAAAAAGGCGGATCAAACCCAGAACAAACTGGTTCAAGCCCTCGACAAGCTGGCCAACCAATTGATGCAGAGCCAGGGCCCAAAAGAATCCTTGGAATCCCAGGCCGCCCGCCTCGAAGGGGCCGAACAGGCATTGAACGAGCTTCAATCCCTCAGCCCTTCTCCGGAAACCGCTGGGAAAGCAGAGTCGGTAGGCCAGCAATTGGACGGAATTCGGCAAAAACTATCCCAGCAAGCCCAAAAGTCCGGACAACCCGGTCAACAACCCGGCAGCCAGCCCAATCAACCGTCGCCCTCGCAAATGAGCCAGAACGGAATCCCGCTGGATGCCCCACCCCGGGTCAACACTCCCGGAGCCCGCGGCCCTTGGAACTCCGCCGCAATGAACAAAGCCCAGGACTACTAGCTTGACACCCACCCGAATTTCCAAAATCTCAATACAAAGGGACAGGTCATCTATTTGACAATGGCCATGGTCTGGCTACGGTTCCTCCATGCGGCGTGGGCGCTTGAAGAT
>CAIPFS010000472.1 GCA_903864375.1 uncultured Verrucomicrobiota bacterium | reverse complement strand
TATTTTAAAGGTTCTCACTACTAAACTACCCGATAAATCGTGTAGTGGCGTCTGTTAACTACAGACGGTATAGTAAAAAGGTGAGAAATAGAGATAATCCGCAGCCAAGCCCCCTAAGTCCGTTATTAATTAGGATATGGGGAAGGTTCAATTCCGGCGGCTCGGGAAGCTTTGTCAGCGAGGACGGTCTGGTCATTTCCAACCATCATGTGGGAGCCGATGCCCTTCAAAAGGTGAGCACCCCCCAGCAGGATTACCTTCGCAACGGATTTCATGCCCGCAGTCAGGCGGAGGAGATCAGATGCGTGGATTTGGAATTGAATGTCCTGCAATCCATCGAAGATGTCACGAGCCGGGTCAATGCGGCGGTCCCGTCGGGCTTGAGCGCTGACGAGGCCTTCAAGGCCCGCCGCAAGGTCATCGCGGAGATTGAAAAGGAATCGCTCGACAAGACTGGACTCCGCTCCAACGTCATCGCCCTTTATCAGGGCGGCATTTATCATCTCTACCGCTTCAAACGCTACACGGATGTCCGAATCGTGTTCGCCCCGGAACAACAAATCGCCTTCTACGGAGGCGACCCCGACAACTTCGAGTTTCCGCGGTTCGACCTCGATATCTGCCTGTTCCGCGTCTATGAAAACGGCCATCCCGTCAAGGTCGACCATCACCTGAAATGGTCGAAGGCCGGGGCTTCCGACGGTGAGCTGACCTTCGTCGCCGGCCATCCCGGGCGCACCGAACGGCTACTCACAATGGATGAGCTCGAGTACCAGCGGAGCGTCGCCCTGCCCTATCGGATGAGCCTGTTAAAGCGACGTGAATCCCTGCTGATCGGCTGGAGCGCCCGTTCCACTGAAAACGCACGGCGGGCCCGCGAGGACCTTTTCGGCGTCCAAAACTCTCGAAAGGCGTTCGATGGCCGACTGGCGGGTCTCTATGATCCGGTTTTAATGGGGCAAAAAGCCGCAGCCGAGCAGGCCTTTCGCGCCCGACTCAACAGCGCCCCCCAATATGCGGAGGCGGTTGCCGCCTACGAAAAAATCCGCCAGGCACAGGCGACCCTGGGGACACTGGTTCCCCGGCTCCAATTGCTGGAGGCCCGCGACGGATTCAACAACGAATCCTTTGTCCTGGCCCGGACCCTTCTTCGGGCCGCCGAAGAGCGTCCGAAACCCAATGGCGACCGACTCGAAGAATTTGGCGAATCCCAAAAGGCCTCCCAGGAACTGAGCCTCTTTTCGGAGCGCCCCATCTATCCGGATTATGAGATCATGACCCTCAGTGATTCGCTCACCTACCTGACCGAAAAACTGGGCTTCAACGATCCCACCGTTCAACGAGTCCTGGCTGGCAAATCGCCCCGGGCCCGGGCGGCTGAGCTGATCAACGGGACCAAGGTTCGGGATGTTGCCTTCCGCAAACGTCTTTACAAGGAAGGCTCTTCCGCTGTCCTTGCGGCCAATGACCCGATGATCGAACTCGCCCGGAGCATCGATGAAGAGGCCCGCCAGCTTCGAAAAACCTCCGAAGCCCAACTGGAGGTCAAGCGCCAGGCTCAGGGCGCCATCGCCCGGGCTCGATTCGACTTGGACGGAACCGGCTCCTACCCTGACGCCACCTTCACGCTTCGCCTCGCCTACGGACCGGTCGCCGGTTACAACGAAGAGGGGCGGTCGATCCCGCCGTTCACCACCATCGCGGGCCTGTACCAACGCTCGGCGGAACATCAGGAAAAGCCACCATTTGATCTTCCGTCGCGCTGGATTCAGCGGAAATCCCACCTCGACCTGAAGACCCCCTTCAACTTCGTCAGCACCGCCGACATCATCGGAGGAAATTCAGGGAGTCCGGTCATCAACCGGGCCGGGGAGTTTGTCGGCATCATTTTCGACGGAAACCTGCAAAGCCTGGTCCTCAACTATGCCTATGAGGATACCCAGGCCCGGGCCACCAGTGTCCATAGCAGCGCCATCCTCGAAGCCCTGACCAAGGTCTACGGAGCCGGGGATGTGGCCCAGGAATTGAAGTCCGGGAAGGCGAATAAATAACGGGGGCCACGGGCTGAGCCGAACATCAGGGAATGCATGACGTTCACGGACCGGGTGAACGTCCTCATTCCGTTCGATACCCAGACTTGTAGAATGCCGGTGGGCGACGTTTAGAGCCTATACCGTATCCAAATCAGTGGGATCCTCCCGAAACCCTGGTCCCAGCCGGGAAAACGGAGATCGCTTCATCCTTCCCGATGGACAAATCCAGCTTGCCGCCGGTCACGGGAACGTCCTGTTTCAGCAGGACACTCCCCTCCAAAGCTATTTGATAAAGGTCCACTTTCGAGACCCCTTTCCATTGCTCCGGCAGAATCCAGGTCTTGTTCTCATAGCCTTTCTGGCTGTACGCGATGATTTCCCGCTGCTTTTTCCACAGAGCCGGAACGAAGAGATCGTCGTTCTCTCGGAGGACGAATTCCCCCTGTCGGAT
>CAIPFS010000471.1 GCA_903864375.1 uncultured Verrucomicrobiota bacterium | reverse complement strand
CGTCTGCAATCCGAATCGGTCGGAACCAACGAAACCGAGCGGGCCGATTTGACCACCCGACTGAATACCCGTCTGGGGGTCTTGAACTCAAGGGAAAATCCTCAGGACAAATCGAGCAGGATTGAGTCCTCTTTCAGGGGCTGGATCGCTCGAACAAAATCCGAAATCGGACTCTACGACCTACCGTTTTCAAATGGACTCGATGGGACTCGCCCAATTATTCGCTGGTTGTGCGGTCACGGCATCACCAACCTCAGCTACACCCTCAGCGTTGAATAGAAGAAGCTGGCAGAGGCCGGGATCCTACGGGTTGTTGGCCACCTGCTGGAGTTGCGCCTGGGCATCCATCAGCAGGTTGCCGTTCACCACCACCTTCTCACCTTCCGTCAACCCCGACACGACCTCCCAGGTTCCATCCCCTGTCCGTCCCAACTGGACCACCCGCGCTTCGTAGACGCCCGGAGCCTGTTCAACATAGACCCTCGCGTTCGAGCCGGTCCGTAAAACAGCCGTCCTCGGAATCCCGAGAACCTCCGGGGCGGCCAACTCCACAAAACCCGTTGCCGACATTTTGTTGTGAAGACGTCCACCCGGATTCTCCACCACCACCCGAACGATCGTCGAACGCGTGGCCTCATCGAGATTCGGGCTGATGAAGGCGATGCGGGCCCGGACGGTTTGACCAGGTGCCGAGGGCGCATTGAGGGTGACCCACTGCCCCACCTGAACGAGCGGAAGGTCCGGCTCATAAACTGTGAAGAGGAACCACATCCGTGTGAAATCCGCGATCTCGAAGAGTCGATCCCCCTCCTTCACATATTGACCTTCCGCTACATAGCTCCGGGTGATCGTTCCCGTCAACGGTGCCAGCAGGCCAAAGTAACGGTCGTCGGCCTGGCGTTGGGGAATCATCCGGATCTGTTCCTCGGAAAGCCCCAGCTGAATCAGTCGTCGCCGCGCGATTTCTTCGCCCGATCCACCAGCAGCAGCCGCCTCCTTGTAGCTTTCGGCCGCCCCCAACAGGGTCTTGCTGAACAGCGTCACCAGCGGTTGGTGGCGACGGATGACCTGCCCCTCGCAGCTCATGGCCAGCCCCTCGATTTTCCCCTCCACCGGGGCGCTAATCACCCCGTGCCTCGATTCCTCTTCAGCATACGTGCCTGATATTTTCAAACTCCGTTTCAGCGGTTGCCGCCGGACCGTGGAGGTCTCCACACCGACAGTCTGGACACTCTCTCGGGAAAGCATCACCACCCCATCACTCCGGGCCTTGCGGGGAGCATCGCCCGCGTGGACAGCCACCAACTTCATGCCACAGACGGTGCAGTTTCCTGGATGGTCCGACGTCACCCAGGGATGCATCGGACTCTGGTAGTACAGGACATCGCGACCCACGGGACCTGCTTCGGTGGAAGGCGCTGGGACCCGGACGCCGTATCCAACCACTCCTCCCAAAAACAGGGAGACGACCACCACTCCAGCAGCCAATGCCACTTGTTGAGGATTCAGGCTCATCAAAGGAATGTGGTTAAGGGATTGAAGGAATGACCACCCGGTAGAACCCGCGGGCTTGTGCCAATCGGCTGGCATCAGTTTCAGTAAACAGCGCCGTGGTGCCGTCACTCGTCACTGAACCGATCGGGCGCCAGGTCACAAAATCCCCTGAGTACTGCAGGGTATAGGTCGTCCCGATCGTCGCCTTGAACGGGAGTTCAATGACGTCGGTCGGACCCGTGCGGGTGAAACTCGAGAGCACCAAATCCTCCGTTTGATTGTTCACCACCAGAAACTGGCCCATCATTCCACCGTCTTCATGCTGCAGCAGGTGGCAGTGAAACATGAAGGGATTGGTATTGCTGGCAAAGTCGTCATATCGGGCGATGACTGATACCTTTTCATTCCTCGGGACATAGACGGTGTCCTTCCAACCCGATTCGTAGCCAGCCGGCTGGCCATTGGATGAGACCTGTGTGCCGCCGCTCCGGGAGATGATCTTGAATTTGATGTCGTGGATGTGAAAGGAATGCCCAAAGACCTGGTTGTTGACGATGTTCCACTGTTCGACGGCATTGAGAGGAATCGTGTGGTTGAACAGGGTCGGTGTATAACTGATGTTGTTGAAGGTAAACTCGGTCAGATTCACCCCGCCGGTGATGTTGATCGTCCGGGTGTTGGAAACATCCGAGGTCGTCCAGTACACGTTGGTCGCCAGCGTGGCCGGTAGTGCCGTGATGGGATGATCCGTCGGCTCACCCACCACCAGACGGACGAGATTAAAGTCGGTGTTGTTGATCAGGCTGAAATTTTCGGGTCCGGAATTACCGGTCGGTGTCAGGGGATTGCCCTCATTTCCGGGAAATCCAAAGGCCTGACCCGAATTGTACGCCTTCAGGTCCAGGGTCGACCCCACGCTGTCGGAACCCAAATTGACCATCAACTCCACCCGTTCACCGACCATCAGTTTGACCCGGGTCACGGGCACCGGTGCATTCAACAGCCCCTGATCATTCCCAATGACATAGAATGTCCGGTTGTCGCTCCAGCCAAGATTGTAACCGCGGGCGATCTCTGCATTGAGAATCCGCAAACGGACCCACTGCCTGGGCAGCGTCACTTCGGGATTTTCCGTTCCGTTCACCAGAACGTAATCCCCATAATTATCCAGCTTGTGATCGTAGGCGAACTGATTGCCTGTGAGGAATCGACGACTGGTGATCGCCAGCGGCAGATCATCGACCCCGTAGGTGCGCGGCAGGGCCAGCGCTGCTTCCTGGGCATCGCGGATGATGATGAATCCACCCGCCCCCTTGGTGAGCTGCTCCTGGGTCGTTCCGTGCAGGTGGGGATGATACCAATAAGTGGCAGCACTGTTTTTGACTGTGAACGTGGGTGACCAGACGGTGCCCGCAGGGATGGTCTGATGCGGACCGCCATCCATGATGGCCGGAATATGGAACCCGTGCCAGTGAACGGTGGTGGTGTCCGCGAGGTTGTTCGTGACGTTGATTTGAACCACATCGCCCTGGTTCATCACCAGGGTGGGTCCCCAAAAGCGGGCGCCATTGTACCCATAAGTGGTTGTGGCCGCACCGGTCCGGTACTGCTGATTTGTCTGACCCAGCCAGAGGTTGAAGTTCGTTCCCGTCAACAGTTCGGGGATGTGGAGGGCATTGTAGGTCACCGCCCCTCCCTCGAGGGGGAACAGAGCGACCGCAGCCAGGGTGGCGGACAAAACCACGCCACGCTTGAAATTCTCTTTGGGATGCAACCGGTTCTTCATGCGCAGACTGTAGGCACTCGAACATGATTGCCCGATGAATGACGAAAATCCGATCGGCGGAGGCCATTCATCCGCCATTCATGTGGGTTGATTCAGGCTTTCGCTACAGGGTGGCATTCGTCGTGCCATCGGCAGGCATCCATGGCATCGTTCCCCGGACAACAATGAGACTTCTCGTGGTGGAAGATGAACCCGACCTGCTGACGGGGTTGACGGTGGCCCTACGGCGTGAGGGTTACTCCGTCGACACGGCGGCGGAGGGTGAGGAAGGCCTCTATAAAGCACTCCACACCGACTATGACGCAATCCTTCTGGATGTCATGCTGCCCGGAATCGATGGCTGGGAGATTTTGCGGCGACTCCGGCTGAAGCGTGCCACGCCGGTCTTGATGTTGACCGCACGGGATCGCAGTGCCGACCGCGTTCGTGGACTGGATGCAGGTGCCGACGACTACCTCACCAAGCCGTTTGACACGCCCGAATTGATGGCCCGCCTCCGGTCGCTGATACGGCGGAGTCTCCATCATCCCCAATCCGACCTGACGATTGGCGAGGTTTCCATTCATCTGGCCGCGCGCACGGTCACCCGGCTGGGAAAGTCCATTACGCTGACCGCCCGGGAATACGTCGTCCTCGAGTTTCTGGCCTTGCACCGCGGCGAACTCGTCACCCGCACCGCCCTCTACGACCACCTTTTCGATGAAAATGAATCCACGCTCTCCAACATCCTCGACGTGCATATTTTCAATCTCCGAAAGAAACTGGGGCAAAACTTCATCCTGACGCGGCGGGGCCACGGCTACATCATCGAATGAAGTTCTTCAACTCCATCCGATGGCGCCTGCAACTCTGGTACGGTCTTCTCCTGTTCACCATCCTCACCGGATTTGGGGTCACCGCCTTCCAACTGGAAAAGGGTCGTCAGCTTCGTCGCCTGGATCGGGACCTCCACGACCGCCTTCAACTCCTCATGGAGTCGCAGCAGCCCCGCCCGGGCATACCTCGAAAGGATCGGACGTTCCAAATCGATCCCGAGGACGCCGCCTGGTTCGACCGGCCCCGGGACGGCGGCTATTACTACGTCGTCTGGATGGATGGAACGCGGACGCCCGTGAGTTATTCCGCCGCAGCACCGAGGGACATCCCACGCCCCCGCCCGGAAGACATCCAGCATCGGCTCCGGAGGACCCTTCGAGAAACCTATATCTTCCCCGAACGGGGTGATTGCATCCTGGTGGGTCGAGACCTCCATTCCGAATTATCAGGACTGCGCCAGTTGGGCTGGGTGCTGCTCGGTGCCGGGGCACTCGTGCTGGGTCTGGGGTTGACCACCGGAGGCTGGCTGGTTGCACGCGCCCTGCGCCCGATCGACGCCATAGCTTCTGCTGCCGGACGTATTGCGACCGGCGACCTGACCCAGCGCATCAGCACCTCGGAGACAGAAAGTGAACTGGGCCGCCTGGCGATGATTTTAAACTCCACCTTTGCCCGCCTCGATGCAGCGTTCGCCCAACAAACCCGGTTCACAGCGGATGCCGCCCATGAGCTGCGAACCCCGATTTCCGTTCTGCTCAGTCATTCCCAAAATGGACTGGCCTGTCCGTGTCCTGTTTCCGGACACCAGGACGCCTTTGCCGCCAGCCAGAGGGCGGCGCAACGGATGCGGCGATTGGTTGAAGAGCTGCTGGAATTGGCCCGCCTCGACTCGGGTCAGGAGAAATTTCAAACCGAACCCGTCGACCTGGAAATCATCGTCGGCGACGCCATCGAATTGCTTCAACCGCTGGCTGGAGAAAAACGTGTGAATCTCCTCCTGGATGCTCAGTCGGCGGTCTGTTCCGGGGATGCCGGACGTCTCGGTCAGGTCGCCTCCAACCTGATCACCAATGCGATCGTGCACCACCACAAGACCGGCGGCGAGGTGCGGGTGACCACCCGCACCGAGGGGACCATCGCCTGTCTCATCGTCTCCGACAACGG
>CAIPFS010000470.1 GCA_903864375.1 uncultured Verrucomicrobiota bacterium | reverse complement strand
GGTGAACCGGTAGATGATATCCGCCACCCGGTCCTGCCGTCCATCGGCCCGTCCCAAAAAGTAGCCCCGATCGTCCCAGACCAGCCGGTTGTATTGCAGAAATGCCCCGTAATTCTGCGCCGATGTGCTCTTCGTCTTCACCAACTGTCCCCCCACCACGTTTTCGATGGTGGTCTGGCCATAGGTCAGGTCGGCACCCAGATTCAATTCATTCCGGCTCCATTTCTTCTTGGCCAGAATGCTTCCCCCGAACAACAGGCTCTCCGAATTGCCGGAGGTTGCCGTCAGATTCAGACTTGCCGAAGTCTCCCAGGTCTTGGGAGGTGCTGGAGGCGTTGCCGAAGCGGCGACGGCGGCGGCGGCAGGAGCGTCTTCAGCCCGAATGGACCCGGCCAGAATCAAACCAGCTGTGAGCACCATCGCCGGTGCATAAGATAAGCGATTCATTTAAGGGCGGAGCTCCTATCAAATAGACCGCCCGGATGCCAATGATTTTAATCAATTCCGTGAGAATTTTTCGCTGATTGACGAAATTTCGTCGCTCGCTGCACAGCACCCGCCTCAAAACCTAATCCACCTTCCGGGTTCCGTTATCCACCGGCGTCAGCGTCAGGGGATCCCGCAGGGGCAACTCCACCAGTCCGCCCGGGACAAGGCTCCCGAGGGTGACCGGATGGTCCGGATAACCCTTCAAAATTTCATCCTTCTTCCCCACCACCAGCAGAATCGCACGATCCGGCGTCAGATACTTCCGAGCCACCCGCTGAACCTCTTCGGGAGTGACGGAATCGATTCGCTGTCTCCAATTCTCCCAGAAGCCGGGATCGCGGGCGTGGCGCCCGGTGAATTCATCGCGGGCAAACTGACCGGCAACCTTGCCCTTGGTGTTGAAAGTCTGTGGAAAGGTGTCGATAAACGAACGCTTGGCTGTGGTCAACTCCTCCGACGAGACCGGTTGGTCGGAAATCCGGTGCATTTCCTCAATCACCAGGCTGGCGGCGTAGGCCACCGTTCGGGATTTCGAAGCCAGGCCGGCACGAAAAGGGAGCGCATAGTCCACGCCCCCTGGGAATGAACTGCCGGCGCCGTAAGCAAGACCTTCATCCGAACGGACTCGATTCATGATTCGGGAGGTGAACCCGCCTCCACCAAGAATGTCGTTCATCACCAGCACGGCGGGAAAATCAGGGTTGTCGCGGCGAACACCCGGGAGCAGCAGGGACACCCGTCCCTGATTGACATCCTTGTCCACCACGTAGACTCCGGGTTTGGCCATGGCGAAATTTGTGGGGATCGGGGGAGGGATCTCACCTGAAAATGGCCATGAGGAAAACACGGTTTCCAGCTTTGAAATCAAACTGGCCCGATCAAAATCCCCACTCGCTGCCACGACGAAATTGGAGGGTTGAAACCATTTCTGATGAAAGGCATGCAAATCGGCCACCGTGATGGACTTGACACTCGCTTCAGTCTCGTTCCTGGAAATCCAGGCATTCGTCCCGTAGGCGAGCGCCTCCGACTCACGGGCTTCAATGGCGGCGGAGTCGTCATTCCGCTGGCGCAGGGACTGGAGGGTTTGCTCCCGGTAAAGCTCCAGTTTGTCCGCCTGAAAGCGGGGGGCGGTCAGTGCCTGGCGGAGCAATCCCAATCCCTCGTCCAAATCCTTGGCCAGAAGGTTCAAATTGACCGTCCCCTGGTCGTCACCAATGGCGGAGGTCAGGGAGGCCGCCAGAAAGGCGAGTCGCTCCTCCAATTCGTCCGCCTTTTTTTCCCCGATGCCTCCCCGGGTCAGCAGGTAACCGGTGAAATCAGCGAGTCCGGTCTTGTCAGCGGGTTCGAGGTAGGCACCGGTCCGGATTAAAATCGTCAGGTTGACCAATGGCAACTCGTGGTCGGGCACAAGATAGGCGACCGGACCGGACTTGAGTGGAACCCGGTAATCATCGGCATGGGGCGGGGAATAAACGAGGGGAGGGAATGCCAGCTTTTCAGGCCGGTCCGGAATCGATTCCGCCGCCCGAAGACCAAGTCCGCAGAGCCAGAAAACCCATACCCATCGTGCGACACGCAACTCCATACGGACAACGTAAGGGCATCCGTTGCTTCGTCGAGTCGGAAGTCGGAAAAGGGTAACCGGCGTGTGGACTTGACGTTCATCGCTTTCCCCCCTACTCCACACAGACCCGCAACGCGTCGTGGCCAAAATCTTTTTCAGCCTCAGTGGTGAAGGGCGGGGGCATGCGACCCGGGTCCGGGCCCTGGTTGAATCCCTCCGCGGTCAGCATCAGGTGGCAATTTATGCCTCCGGGGATGCCTATCGATTCCTATCGCCATTGTACCGGGGGACACCGGTGCGGTTGCACCGGGTGGGCGGCCTGCGTTTCCACTACACCGCCTCGCGGCGGGTGGATCACCGGAAAACCTCCTGGGAGGCCATCCGGTTCATGAAGCGGCTTCCGCTGCTGGTCCGCATGCTGGAGCGACGTCTGATTGATGAACGCCCCGACTTGATCATCGCCGATTTCGAACCCGCCCTGCCCAGGGCGGCCAGGCGCCTGTCCATTCCCTTCCTCAGCATTGATCACCAGCATTTTCTGACGACTTATAATCTGACGTCCCTGCCTGCCTGGCTTCGGGCGCACGCCGCATTCATGGCCCTGATCGTACGGGCCATCTGCTCCGGCCAGGACCATACCGTCGTTTCCTCCTTCTACTTCCCACCCCTCCGAACGAGCTGCCGGAATGTCACCCAGGTGGGGGTGATGCTGCGCCCTGAGATTCTGGAGACGGTTCCCGAACATCAACCGCACCTCGTCGCCTACTGGCGACGGTTTGCCCCGCCCAACGTCCTGGAGGCATTGCAGGCGTCCGGGCGCGAAGTTCGTGTTTATGGTTTGGGAAATCGTCCCCGCTTGGGGAACCTCGTGTTCCAGCCGATTAGCGAACAGCGGTTTCTTGAGGATCTGGCCAGTTCCTCGGCCCTGATTTCGACCGCCGGCAATCAATTGGTGGGGGAGGCCCTCTTTCTCGGAAAGCCTGTCCTGGCCTTCCCTGAGGCCCGAAACTTTGAGCAATACATCAACGCCCACTTCCTTGCCCGAAGCGGAGCCGGCACCTGGATGGAGATGGAAAAGGTCGACCCCTCCCATGTCACCGGATTTCTCAACCAGCTTGAGAATTACCGAAGCCGCATCCAACGCTCGCGAATGAACGGACTTCCTGCCACCCTTGATGTCTTGCGAGATTATCTTCCCACACCGGAGACTTCCGTCGTAGCCGATGCACGCTGCCGCGGAACCCACCCCTCCCCGTCGTCGCTCACCGTATGAGATCCCGTTTCATCCTCGGAGACATTCTTCGCAATCGCCGTCGGTCGGTCAATCTGCCCCGATACCTCACCTACATCGTCACGTGGACGTGCAATGCCCGTTGCATCATGTGCGACTGCTGGAAAAAGGACTCCCCGGAGGATTTGACCCTCGAGGAAGTGGAAAAAATTTACGACCAGCTGCCCCGCATGGACGCTGTTCGGCTGACCGGTGGCGAGCCGTTCGTCCGAAAGGACTTCACGGCCCTGGCCGACCTCACCCAGAAATGCCTTCGTCCGCGGTTTCTCCATGTCACCACCAACGGGTTCCTGACCCGACGGATTGTCGAGTTTTGCGAACAACGGGATCGATCCACACCGCTCCGGCTCCTGATTTCCATGGATGGAATGTCCGAAAAGCACAATCACGTCCGTGGACGTGACACGGCCTGGAGCACCACTTCCGAAACCGTCAGGACCCTCGCCCCTCGTCAGGAGGAATTGAATCTGCAATTGTCGGTCAACCAAACCATCGTTGATTCGGATGGAATCGACCAATACCGGCAACTTCGCGCCTACCTCCAGCCCATGAATGTTCAGGTGAATGTGGTCATGGCCTACGATGCCAGCGCCACCTACAGCCTCAAACACGATACCGCCGTCGCCCGGTCCCAAATCGGCCAGTTCACCACCTTTGGTGATTTTGACCAGCACCGGGTCTCCGAACTCGCGGATGAGGTCGAGGCAGACCTGAAAAATTTTCCATGGGCCGACCGGATGGCGAAACGGTACTACTGGCGAGGCGTCCGCGGACGCCTCGCCGGCGACGCGGATGCCCTGAATCCCTCGTGCGTGGCCCTTAATTCACACCTCCGTTTGTATCCCAATGGCGACGTTCCCGTGTGTCAGTTCAATTCACGACGGGTCGGTAACCTGCGGCACCAGTCGTTCGAATCGGTCTGGTCGGGAGAAGAAATCGCACGCGAACGTGAATGGGTACGAAAGTGTCCAGGCTGCTGGGCGGAATGCGAAGTCCTGCCGAATGCCATTTATACGGGGGACCTCGCCCTGAAAACCTTTGGTGGTTGAATTGACTCGACCGCCGATCCGGTTGTCGTCCCACCATCCCGCACCGCCCGCCCGTCAGTCCCGCCGAACGTCCACTCCCCGCCTCATTTCCTTGCCGACATCCAATTCCATCGGAAACCGCACCACCCCGGCTTCATTCGAAGAAACCGCTGTGGCCCGTGGCAGCGCCCGGGATTTGTACCGGATGCTCCGGTCTGAGGCCGGTTCCGGCCATCCGATCAATTGGAAGGAGACCAGCCGGCGCTCGCGCAGCGTCATGCGCGACCTCGATGTCACCTTCAATGCCTACCAGGACGAGGCGGGACGGGAGCATATCCTCCCCTTCGACCCATTTCCCCGGATCATCGATTCCGAAACCTGGGAGCAACTCTCCCGGGGACTGGTCCAGCGAGTCCGACTTTGGAACGAGTTTCTCCGGGATATCCACGACTCCCAGGAGGTCCTCCGGTCCGATATCGTCCCGTTCGATCTGGTGTTTGACGATCCCCGTTACCAACGGGGTGCCGTCGGAGTCAAGGACCCCGAAGACACCTTTGTCCATTTCGCGGCTTTTGACCTGGCCCGGGATGCCGCCGGGAAATGGGTCGTCATTGATGATTTCCTCGGACACACCACCGGCGTGACCTATGCCCTTCAGGCCCGCAATGTCCTCAGCCAGTCGGCTCCCGAAATCATCGACGCCGCCGGCCTCCGACCCGTGCGGCAGTTTCCGACGGAACTGCTGGAACACCTGCGAAGCTTTGCCCACGGAACAGCCGAACCACGAGTGGTCCTCCTTGCTCCCGGACCGTTCAATTCCGCGTACTACGAACACAGCTCACTCGCCCGCCAGATGGGCATCCCGCTGGTCTACGGCGGGGACTTGATTGTTCTCAATTCGCGCTGCTTTTTAAAAACCATCGGCGGTCTGGAGCCAATTGACGTCATCTACCGGCGGGTGGACGACGCCTACATTGACCCGGTGGCGTTTCGTGCCGACAGCTTCCTGGGGGTTCCCGGATTGATGACCTGCGTCCGGAAGGGGACGGTGACCATCGCCAATGCCATCGGCAGCGGCCTTGGGGAAAATCGGGCCATCGCCTCTCACATGGCGAAGATGGCCCGGTTCTATGCCAATGAAACCCTGATCCTGCCCACCGTGGAGCGGCGGGTTTGTGGGGACCCGGACCAGTTGGACGAAGTCGTCAGCCATCTGGACCATTATCTCCTTCGCCGAGTCCGGGAACGCAGCGTCGATTCCAACGAATCGGGCCCCCTCGCGCACCGGGAGGCAACAGTGACCCGGGAACAGTTGGAACGGGAACCCGGCGGATTTGTTGCTGAACCCAAGTTGCCGCTCACCCTCCTACCCACGGTTGGG
>CAIPFS010000469.1 GCA_903864375.1 uncultured Verrucomicrobiota bacterium | reverse complement strand
TGCACGCCCTGAACAAGCCCACCGATGCCGCCTACTGGACTCAATGGATCCAGAACGGCAAGGAGCACACGTTCATGCCCGCGTTTGCGCTGAAGTCGGGGGGAATTCTGAGCGAAGCGCAAGTGGCCTCCCTCGTCGACTATCTGGAAGGTGATTTCAAGGTGCGTACCCATTTGGAGGTTCCCGGTCCCGCATCCAGTTCTGCCCGGACCAAATGACCGGCCATGCCGCACGGGAGTTTGGTGACATTTGAAGGTGGCGAAGCGGCTGGCAAGAGCACTCAGGTGCGTCTGCTGGCAGATCGGATCAAAGCGGCGGGGCATCTGGTGACGGTGATCCGCGAGCCCGGAGGCACTCCGCTGGGCGAAAAGCTCCGGGAACTGATCAAACATGCCCCGGAATCAAAGGGCATGGAGCCGATGACCGAACTGTTTTTGCTCTGTGCCAGCCGTGCGGAGTTGGTGGCCAAGGTTGTCCGTCCTGCCATCGACCAGGGGACGGTGGTGATCATGGACCGTTTTTTCGATTCCACCCTCGCCTACCAGGGGGGCGGACGCGGCCTGGATACCGGGATGCTTCGTCAACTCATTGACTGGAGTGTGGGCTCGACCCGTCCGCAACTCACGGTCTGGCTTCGGGTTTCTCCGGAGGAGGCCCGCCGAAGAATGGAATCACGCAATGGGGGACAGACGGTGCCAGCCGATCATTTTGAGGCGGAATCCGCCGGGTTCTTCTCGCGGGTGGATGCGGTTTATGCCGGACTGGCGGCCACGGAATCTGAACGGTTCATCGAACTGGATGGTTCGAGTCCGATGGAAGACGTGGCTTCCCGCATCTGGGCGGTGGTTTCCGCGCGACTCCGGCTTTGACCGCGATTCTGTTATACCTGTCTCCCATCATGAAAACCCTTTTACCCGGTCGCGGTGTCCCACCGGCCGTTGCCTGGCTGCTTCGATGGGCACTTGTTAGTTCCTGGCTGGCGGGCTGCATCGCCCGGGCCGCCGTGGAGGTTTGGTTTTCACCCACTGGAGCCGCCGGTCATTCCACTCCAGAGCACGGCTTTTCTTCCAGTGATCCGCATCAGTTCGATTGGAAGTGGGTCAAGGAAGTGGTCCTCAACGACGCCCAGCCGGAACGGTCGGCGGTACTGACATTTTTGCCAGGCACCCATACCAACGTGTACATCGGGGATGTTCAGGACCTGACCTGGAATCCCAAGCCGACCTTCACCGCTGAACCGGGACGCTGGCGGCTCACCATTCAGGGGACCGAACCGCAGGCGGAAAAAACGGTCCTGCTGTTTCCCAGCCAATTCTGGACCGGAGCCAATGGCTTTGTCAGCCTGATCGAGCTGGTGGGCGACGCCCAAAAGAAGATCGATTACGCCCGCATTGTGGTTCAGAACATCACCCTGGACGGCAATTGGGATAATCAAAAATTCTCCGGACCTGAATTCCTCGGGTCGTACAAGTTGCAGCCGTTGCGGATCTACGCCCGCACCGCCCGGATTCGGAATGTCATCGTCCGCAATTACGGTGCCCATAATTCAGTGCCGCAGACCACCGTGACCCCTTCGGGCTGCGAAATCTTCCCGATTTTTGTCACGAGTGCCGATGTGGGACAGGAGCCCGAGGATGGCGATCCTCGCCCGGTGGTCGTGGAGGATTGTGAGCTCGACGGTCTGCGCTCCGTTTACGGAGGCTATTGCACGGCCATCGCCTTCAACGCCCGGGTGACCCGCGAAAAGACCAAACCGAACTATGTGTCCGAGGTTTTTTCCACCGATCCAAATCGTCGGCTGGCCCTGATTCGCCGGAACCAGGTCCGGGGCCTGAATCCGATCGCCTTTGGGTGTGGCGGCGGTCGCAGCTCTGAAGTCCGGGGTGCCACCGTTACCGGCAATGTCGTCGTGGGCGGAGGAGTCATGATGAACAATGACACCGGGGTGATTTCCTACATCGACCTGACCAACAATATCGGACTCGGTGTGGGCTGCATTCTGAACCATGGATGGCCCCTGACCGACTTCAAATTTGGTCACCACCACTACGATGTCAGCGGCAATGCCATCCGATTTCGCGGTCCGTGGACCTTCCCGATTTATCAGAACTACACCTTTGTCAACGGTACCCCGGTCACGAAGGACCGCGAGCTGGTCATCGGAAGAATGGATACCAACCCGGTCGCGGGGGTCATTTTTGCCGGAGCCTCCTCGGATACCACGGTGGTTGGCAACTGGTTCACCACCGAACCTCCGTCCACCTTCAATCGCATGGTCGGCTCCGGGGCCAGTTTTCAGGTGATCCGGAAGTACGACAGTCAGGAGGCCATCGGAGAATCGTGGCCCGCCTTTCCCCGCTCCCCCTCCGGAAATGTTGTCCTCCGAAAGAATTCAATCTCAAAGGTGGCCTACGATTTTGTTGGAATGCAGCCCATCGATGAAGAGGGGGATTTTCCGACCTTCATTTCCAGTACTGCAAAACTGCATTCCCAAAAACGGGCGGCCCTGCCTCTTTCCTTCGATGCCTTTGTTCCGACGGGAAAGGTCGAACGGGTTTCACTCGTGACCAGCAATCGAACAACCACCTTCGCGTGGCTGGCCGGCAATTCCACCCCGGAGCGGCGGTTGACCCGATCCATGTCGATCCCGGGGGATCGGATCACCGTGGGTGCCCTCGAGGTCACTCTCGGGGTGCCGCAGCTCACCAACAACTTCCTTCGGGTTCCCGCCCGGATTGCCCTCCAGCCTTCCAGTATCATCCGCAGCCGCCCGACGCTTCCGGTGGCCGCACGCATGGTGGTTCTGGAAACCTGGATCAACCAGATGTCGTTCGGTTTGCAACGGGTGCTCAGCGGCACCAATGGCATTGCGCAATTCAGTATTCCGGTACGAACGACCAACGCCTTGGTGACGTTCCGTGTCTGGGTGGACGCCGGAAAGGGCAGGGAGGGCGTCTTTGACGAGTACCAGGATGCCTGGGCGACCTCCTATTGGACCAAAGGCGCGGTCGTCTGGGTGACCATGGAACGGGATGTTGCCCGTTGGGTGAACGGACAGCGCGGACGGTTGGTTTTTCATCGCACCGGTACCCCGGAGCAACTGGCTCGACCGTTGTCCATCGGTGTCGCCTTCGAAACCGTGAGACCCAAAGCGGCCAACCCGGCTGATTTTCAGCTCTTTCCGGTGAAAGGAGCCCGGTGGACCGCCCGGGACTCGGGAAATGGCGGGGTGGTTTCATTTCCTCCCGGGTCCGACGAGGCGGTACTCGAGGTTGCTGCCACCGTACCGGGAGATAAGGACTGCCGGGTTCTGTATCTGTCCATTCAACCGGGCTCCACAGAGGAATATGTGGTGGGGCAACGGACGGATTCCAACCTTCCCGGAGCCGCCAATTTCCTGCTCCTGTACAAATAATCCGCCGTATTTTGGCCGCCGATGGTCAGTCGATGAATCGCCGGGTGATATCGGAGTAGGCATCCACCCGTCGGTCCCGCAGAAATGGCCAATGGGTCCGGGTGACATCCACCGATCCCAGGTCCACCGTCACCACCAGGTTCTCAGTGGAAGCCACTCCCGCTTTGGCCAGAAGTTCCCCGGAGGTTCCGCTGACAAAACTTTGTCCCCAGAATTCGAGTCCATCACCACCCACGGGAGTTTCGTGGCCCACCCGGTTGACGGAGGCGACATAGCAGCCGTTGGCCACGCCATGCGACCGTTGAATCGTTTCCCAGGCCTGATGCTGCCGCTGCCCGTATACCGCTTTTTCACTGGGATGCCATCCGATGGCGGTGGGATAGAAAAGAATTTCAGCCCCTTGCAGCGCCGTCAGCCTTGCAGCCTCCGGATACCACTGGTCCCAGCAAATCAGCACTCCGATGGTGCCAAATCGAGTCTTCCAGGATCGAAAGCCGAGGTCCCCCGGCGTGAAGTAGAATTTTTCGTAGAAGAGTGGGTCATCCGGGATGTGCATCTTCCGGTAGCGCCCCAGCAGGCTGCCGTCGGCATCAATCACCACCGCCGTATTATGGTAGAGGCCGCTGGCGCGGCGCTCGAAAAGCGATGCGACGACCACGACCCCCCGGCGCCGGGCAAAGGCCTGGAAGGCCTCCGTCGAGGGGCCAGGTATGGTCTCTGCCAGCTCGAAGAAGCGATGCTCCTCGCTCTGGCAAAAATACTGCGACCGGAAAAGTTCCTGGGTGCAAATGATTTGCGCACCCGCGTCCGCCGCCGCCTCGGCCGCGGCCAGGCACGTCTTCAGATTTTCCATGGGATCCGTGCCGCAACCATGTTGCAGCAATCCCAGCGTGACCGGTCGGGAGGTTGTTTTCATGAAAATCGGGACTTAATCCGGTCAAAAAAGCTGTTGGGCCGTCCACGGCTTCCATCCGGTGATTCCATTTTGATGGTCCCTTCGGGCATGGGATCCGCGACCCGTTTGAACTCCTGCTCAAAAAGTTCCCTCACCACCTTGCCCATCGTCTCGTTGGTGGGGCCGTATCCGCGGTGGTAGATGAAATACTCCAGGTCGTAGAGGAATTCATCGGCGGTTTGATAACGCGCTGCCACGTCACGGCTGAGGGCCTTGGCGAGGATTTCCGCCAACCGCGGTTCGATGGCCGGGTTGAATTCACGAAAATCAGGAATGGGAAGATGGAGCACCCTCTGGCGGGACTCCTCCGGTGAGTTGGCTTTGAAAATGTTCTTCCCGATCAGAAGATGACTCAGAAGGATGCCAGCGGAGAAAATGTCGGAGCGTCGGTCTGTGATCTGGAAGTTGGCCTGCTCCGGGCTCATGCATTCCGGTTTCCCCGCCACCTCCTCGCCTTCTTTGTCCTTCAGCAGGCCTTTGGCCTTGGCAATCCCGAAGTCCGTGATCTTCACATCCCCTTCAAGAGCGATCATGATGTTCTTGGGACTGATGTCCCGATGAACCAGACCGAGAGGAACGCCGGAGCGGTCACATTTTGCATGGGCGTAGGCCAGACCACGGGCCACCCGGCTGACGATGAACACCGACAAATCATGCGGCAGTTCGGTACCGGTGTCCTTCACACGCGTGATGAACTGGTCCAGATTCACTCCGCGGATGAATTCCATGCAGATGAAGCAGGATCCGCGGTACTCACCCAGATGATAGGTCTGGACGATATTGGTGTGAATCAAGTCCGCCACCAGTTTGGCCTCGCCGATGAAATTTTCTATGAACTCCTGCTGGCGCGCGTAGCGGTCCCGGATCACCTTGATGGCCACACGTTTGACGAAGCCACGCGTCCCGTGCTGCAGCGCCTCATAGACGATGCCCATGCCGCCTTCGAAAATCTTGCGGGTGATTTCGTAGCGAAAGTCGCTCAGGATGACGGTTGGATCAATCACCCATCAACCATGCGAATTACAGGGACGGCGGTCAAGTCAGGCCCGGTTTCGTGCCAGAAATCCCTCCGAACTCGGGAATTCACATGGAATTTCCCTTGCCGCAACATCGCCGGTTGCTTAAATGCGCCCGTTTCCTGCTCGAATTTAGCTGGAACCCTGTACTACATCCACAATACTCGTACCCATGTCAAAAGCCTTAACAAAGTCCCAGATTGCCGCCGCCCTCGCAGAGAAAGTCGGTCTCACCAAGAAGCAGTCGGTCACATTTCTCGATGAATTGGCCCAGCTGGCCTACAAGAACGCCAAACACACCTTCACGTTCCCCGGCGTTGGCAAGCTGGTCCTGGTTAATCGCAAGGCCCGTATTGGTCGCATTCCGGGAACCGACAAGGAAATCAAGATCCCGGCCAAGAAGGTCGTGAAGTTCCGCGTGGCCAAGGCGGCCAAGGACTCCATCCTGGGCACCAAGTAATCAAAAGCCCCTTTCGGGGATTTTTGGGGTCCATCGGTTTGCTCTCGCGGGCATTGCCCCCATTCTTCAGTGATGAAAATTGCTGTGGTTGGATGTGGGGCTCTCGGTTCCTACTACGGAGCCAAATTGTGTCACGCGGGGCACGACACCTTCTTCCTGCTGCGCTCGGATTTTGATCAGGTGCGCCGACAGGGAGTCGCTGTAGAGGGCGCGTCCGAGTCATTCCGGGCGCGCCCTCGTTGCGTCAGGCGACCCGAAGAAATCGGTCCCTGCGACCTGGTGCTCATCGGATTGAAAACGACGGCCAATGATCAGTTTCCCATCCTCCTTCCCCCTCTTGTCGGCCCCAGGACGGCTCTGCTGACTCTGCAGAACGGTTTGGGTAATGAAGAATTGCTGGCGGAGCTGTTTCCCATCGAACAGATATTGGGGGGGCTCTGTTTTGTGTCCCTCAACCGCGTGGCCCCCGGAGAAATCCGGCATATCAATGGCGGTCGCATCCTGTTTGGAGAATTCCGCCGATGGCCCGAGCCGCGAACCCACGACCTGGCCACCACCTTCCGTCACGCGGGCATTCCCTGTCAGGTGGCAGACCGGCTGGACCGGGCCCACTGGCTGAAACTGGTCTGGAATATCCCGTTTAACGGATTGGGAGTCGCCGCTGCGGCGGGGTACGACTCGGTCATTCGCGGAGAGATG
>CAIPFS010000468.1 GCA_903864375.1 uncultured Verrucomicrobiota bacterium | reverse complement strand
GCCAAGTGGGGTCAGGTCAACGAGTTGTCCGAGGATAACTGGTATTTTCGCCTCGGTATCCATCAGGCTTGGCTGATCGAGTATCTGGAAACCCACCCGGAATACGTGGTGCCGGAGGCCAGACGTAATGAGGTGCTGGGATTCCTTCGTTCGGAAAAGCTCGAGGACCTGTGCATTTCGCGTCCCAAGGCCCGTCTCAGCTGGGGTATCCCCCTGCCGTTTGACCCTGAATTCGTCACCTACGTCTGGTTTGACGCGCTCGTGAACTATTTCTCGGTTCCTGCCGCGCATGGCGATGCGGCAGCGCTGAAGTCCTTGGGGGATTACTATACCGGAAAGGCGACGTCCTTTACCGGTTGGCCGGCGGACATCCACCTCATCGGCAAGGACATCCTCAAGTTTCATGCGGTCTACTGGCCGATCATGCTGCGGGCTCTGGGGGCTCCCCTTCCCCGGCAATTGCTCGTCCATGGCTGGTGGCAGAAAGACGGCCAAAAATTGAGCAAAACCACCGGCAACGTGGTGGACCCGGTGGCCGTGGTCGGTGAGTGGGGACTCGACGCCTTTCGGTATTATGTGGTGCGCGAGCTCGGCATCGGGCCGGATGGCAATTGGACCGACGGCGGCTTCGGAGACCGCTATCGGGCGGAACTGGCCAACGGCCTCGGCAATCTGGTCAATCGGGCCATCAGCATGCTGAATCGATACCGCCAGGGCCTGGTCCCGTTACCGAACTCTGAACTGGCCGCCGAGACGGCCGTCGTGGTGGGTCAAACGGAGCAACTGTATCGCGCCTTTGATGCCCAGGGAGCATTGGTCAGCATCTGGAAGCTGGTGAACCGGGCCAATGAGTACGTGGAAAAGACGGCTCCCTTCCGACTGGCCAAGGATCCCACCCAGGCTGCCCGCCTGGATGAGGTGCTGTACAATCTGGTGGAGGTCTGTCGCATCCTGGCCGTCCTGCTCTGGCCGGTCATCCCGCACACCTCGGACCGGATTTTTGCGCAGCTCAAGGTGTGTGAGGCACCTGATTCCTGGGCCCTTACCCGCTGGGGTCTCCTGGAGATCGGCCATCAGGTTGGCCAGCCTGAGCCCTTGTTTCCCCGGAAGGATCTGGCAGCAGGAGGAAAGTAACCGGTCGACGTTTAATCCCGGAGGGTCCGTCCGGTCAGCTGGAGAAAGACATCTTCCAGACTGGGTTGGCGCGTGGCCAGTGAGAGCACGGGGATTCCCCGCTGTTCCAGGAGCTCCAGCACGTTTCCGGCGACCGAGACCTGATTCAACCACAGGTGGAGCCCCTCGGCGACCGGTTCGATGGCAGAGACTCCGGTGACATCGGCCAGGGACTGGCGTGCCTCGGAAATATGGCTGGCGGCAAGCCCCACCCGCAGCTGGATTCCCCCGCCGGCCTGGACCTTGAGGTCGGCGACCCGGGCATCCGTCAGGATTCGCCCATGATCGACCACGATGACCCGTTCGCACAACCGCTCGACCTCCTCCATGTAATGGGTGGTGTAGACGATGGTTTTTCCCTGGCGCCGGAGGGTTTCGATGCTTTCCAGAAGGGCGTTGCGACTCTGGGGATCGACCCCGACGGTGGGCTCATCGAGGAGTAAAAGGTCCGGGTCATGCAACAGAGCCACCGCCAGGTTGAGCCGGCGCTTCATCCCTCCTGAAAATCCGTTCACCGGTTCGTTGGCCCGATCGGCAAGTCCGGCAAAGTCCAGCACTCGCTGGCAGGCCTGGGCGAGCGGATCGCCCCGCATGCCGTAGAGCGCACCGAAGAACCCGAGATTGTCCCACGCCGTCAGCTCCTCGTAGAGGGCCAGTTCCTGAGTGGCCAGACCGATATGGCGTTTGACCGGATCGGTATCTCCCTGAAGGGCTTTTCCATGAATGGCCACGGTCCCGGAATCGGGGGTCAGGAGTCCCACCAGGAGGGATAAGGTGGTGGTTTTCCCAGCCCCGTTGGGTCCGAGCAAACCGACGGCCTCGCCCCGGTGGATTTGGAACGAAATTCCGTCCACCGCTGTTCGGGCTCCAAACCGCCTGACCAACCGGTCAACCTTCAATACCGGAACCGACATCGTGACGGTTGTCCCTCCGCCGGGGGGATATGACAAGCCCGGCGTGATGGAATCTCGATGATCTGTCGCCAACCTTGCCGAAAGCCCATGGGGGCGCTAAAACATAGGCCACATGGACGTTGCCAATCACGATCTGGTGCAGCGGCTGAGTCGGTCGAAGATTTACGAGGATTATCAGGCGGCGTTTGGAGCAGCGACAGGCCTTCCGCTTTCGCTCCGCGCCCTGGGAGAAACGCAACCCATCAATCACGGTGCGCCCCGGGAGAATCCCTTTTGTGCCCTGATGGCCCAATCCAGCCAGAGCTGTGCGGCATGCATGGAGGTCCAGCAAACCCTGACCGAGGGGGGAGGATCGCAAACGGTCACGTGTTTCGCCGGTTTGACCGATACCGCTGTCCCGCTCAAGGTGGGTGACGAAACACTGGGGTACCTGCAAACGGGCCAGGTCCTCCTCCAGGAGCCCACCACCGCCCAATTCGCCCGGACGGCACGGTACCTGATGGATTGGGGTTTCAAGACAGATTTACGGCGCATGGAGGATGCCTGGTTTCATTCACGGGTCATTGAGCCGGAGCAGTACGCGGCCATGGTTCGTCTGGTCTCCATTTTCGCCGAACATCTGGCGTCGGTGGCCAACCAGCTGGCAGTCCAGCAGCAACAGGCCGAACCGCCGGTGATCACCCGGGCCAAGAAATACATTCAGGAACATCAGGAGGAGGAGATCGGCCTCGCGGATGTGGCCAAGGCGGTCAACACCAGTTCGTTTTACTTCTGCAAGCTGTTCAAGAAGGCCACCGGCCTCAATTTCACCGATTACGTGGCGCGGGTCCGCGTTGAGAAGGCAAAAAACCTGCTGTTGAATCCCAACGCCCGGGTGAGTGAAGTGGCCTTTGACTCAGGGTTCCAATCCCTGACCCATTTCAACCGGGTCTTCCGACGGGTGGCCGGTTCCTCACCGACCGTCTATCGCCAGCAACTCAGTTTGCATGCCTGATTCAAGCAACGCCGAGGGCGAGCCATGGCGCGGAATGGCCGTGCGCTCTGCCGTCTGCACCGTTGCCACCGCCATTGCCTGGTGGCTCCCCCCGGAATCGACCGCCTCCCGGTTGCTTTTTGCCGTGGCCTACCTCGCCGGTGCCCTCGACCTGGCGAAGGAGGTGTTTTCCGACCTGCGGAAAGGGCACTTCAACACCGAGTTTTTGATGCTGCTGGTGGCCCTCGGTGCCGGAACGGTGGGAGCTTGGGCCGAGGGAGCCCTCCTCCTCATCCTGTTTTCTGCCTCCGCGGCGATGGAGGAATATGCCTCCGGGCGGACCCGCCGGGAGATTGGTGCTTTGTTCAAGGGAGCTCCGAAATTTGCCACCCGGCTCGATGAGGGACGGGAGGTGGAATTGCCAGTCGCCGAGCTGACCCCCGGCATGCAAGTCCGGGTCCGCGCAGGCGAACAGGTGCCCGTCGACTTTGAGGTCCTTGTCGGGGAAAGTGCCTGCAACGAATCCATGCTGACCGGCGAAGTCGAGCCGGTCCCGAAACGCCGGGGCGACACGGCCCTGGCCGGAACCGTTAACGAATGGGGCGTGATCGACGGCACGGTTCTTCGGGCTGCAGACGACAGCGCCCTGCAACGCATCATCCGGCTCATCCACGAGGCCCAGCAGCAGCGAGCCCCCACCCAGCGGTTCACCGACCGGTTTGGTACGCGCTACACCCTTGCCGTTCTCGGTTTGTGCGCCGCGCTCTTCATCTACGGCTGGTGGGTCGAGAACCGTCCTCCTTTTCATTCGGCCCCGGGAATCTCGAGCGCCTTCTACCGGGCCATGACCCTGCTCGTGGTGTTGTCCCCGTGCGCCCTCGTCCTCTCCGTCCCGTCGGCCATTCTTTCGGCGATCGCCTGCGGAGCCCGGCAGGGGGTCCTTTTCCGCGGGGGGACCGCCGTCGAATTGCTGGCAGGCGTGGACACCGTGGCGCTCGACAAAACCGGGACGCTCACCGAGGGGGAGTTGCAACTCGCGCGAATTGAAAGCCACCAGGGCACCCGGGAGACACTGATGCAGGTGGCCGGTGGACTCGCCCGACTGTCCCATCATCCGGTTTCCCGATCCCTGGTGCGGGCGCTGTCCCACGAGGGCGTCGAACCGTGGCTGATGAGCCATTCCGAAACCATCGCCGGACAGGGAATTCAGGCGCAACGGGGAGCCGATCGGTTTGGACTGGGCAACCGAAAAATGCTGGCCGGCTGGCTGTCTGCGGAACAACTGGCCAACCTCCCGCCCGCACCCACCCAAGCCAACGAAACCTGGGTGATGGGACCGGGCTTGCTGGGGCGGTTTGAACTCCAGGACCGGCTCCGCCCGAGCGCGCGACACCTGATTGAACAACTTCATGCCGAGGGCCTTCAAACCTTGATGCTCACCGGCGACCGGGAGGAGGCGGCATTGCGCATGGCGCGGGAATCCGGGGTCGGCTCCGTTCGCGCCCAGTTGTCGCCGGAGGGCAAGCTGGCCGTGGTGGAGGCCTTGCGGGCCGATGGACGTCGGGTGGCCATGGTGGGGGACGGCGTTAATGATGCCCCGGTCCTCGCGGCGGCCGATGTGGGGGTGGCCATGGGCGCCCGGGGTTCCGATGCCGCTCTCGAGCAGGCCGATGTGGTGCTGATGAATGATCGGCTGGAGCAGTTCCTGCTGGCCCGACGCCTGAGCCGGAAGGCCGTGGTGATCATCCGCCAGAATCTCTGGGTCTCGTTGGGGGCAATGGCCGTGATGGCCGCCGTCACCCTGATTTGGCCCGGGGTTCCGCTCTGGATGGGTGTTGCCACCCACGAAGGCAGCACGGTGATGGT
>CAIPFS010000467.1 GCA_903864375.1 uncultured Verrucomicrobiota bacterium | reverse complement strand
GAGCTCTTCCGGCAGCGGCACCACGCCGAGGACCAGCCAGGCCAGGCCAGAAAGGACCAAAACCGCCGCAACGACCCGACCGGCGCTCTTCCATCGAAACCGTTTCATAGTCCCGACCATGCCTAGTCTTTTTGAATGACCTCGATGGTCTCACCGCCGGACAAGCCGTAACGTTCGGGCTCATACATGGCCTCAACCTTTGCCGGCGCGGCCACCGCTGTCCCGGCGCATCGAACGCGGGCCAGGTATTGAATGGTATGACGGCCATCCTCCAATTCATTCCTGAAGAACCAGGTGCGATCCCGCCGAAACTCCTGGAAATCAGAATACCATGGGTTGGGGGGTGCCGCTCCCACCGTTTGCTGTGTTTTAAACACTCCCTGAACGGATTCAAACACCGCAGGCAATGGATCCTCGATGGCGATCCATGCGGACGGATCCGGTGCGGTGATCACCAGCGTTACCAGCACCCGGTCTCCGACCTGGAGTCCCTGCAACGACTGCGGACGATTCTCGTCATCCAGGCGGGCGTAGGTTCGACGTATCGAGAACCCATGATCGATGGGGGTATTGGTGACCTTCAATGGACGGACCCGATGCCCGGTCGCGCTGATTTCGACAAAGGCGGGTGGTCCTTCCCGTTGATGAAGCATCAGATTCACAGCAGGCGTTTTCGGGCTGAATTCTCCCGTGATTTCCGTCACGGCATTGCTGGCGGTGGTTTCGAAAGGCCCCGACTTTCCGGCAAACTGCCAGTCACCGTGCACGCCCGCCTGACCCTCAGGCCGACGACTGTATTCGCTGAGTGCCCACAAGGCCCAGGCGTTCCCCTGGGTGGTATGCCAGTGGCCCCGCCGCTGGCTGGCCAGCAGTTGATCGGCCAGGAGTTGGACCTGCGGCGCGCTGTTGGAGGCGCTGAGCCAGCCGAGAAGCTGAATCGCCAGGCTTCGGGATTCATTTCCAAACCAGCCGTAGCCCGGATTCTTGCGTGGGCGCATCGTCAGCAGCGGGACGGCCTGACCGGTGCTTTCGCCGGAGTGGACCATCGCCAGAACCGCCAGCGCCCGGTCCTCGGCGGTCAGTTGATCGGCATTTTCCACCAGGTTTTGATTCAACGACGGGTCCGGTTGCCGTGCGAATGCCAGGGCGCAGGCGGTCAGACATCGCTCCGACCACTGGAAGGAATTCGTGGTCGTGGATTTGCGCCATTGTGCACCCAGCCAGTCATGGAGGCGCTTCTGGGCCACCGCAGGAACGGGAATTCCGGCATCCGAAGCCAGCGCCAGAATCAACGCGCCATAGGCGCTGCCCCACGCCTGCGGTTCCCGATCTCCCGGCCAGTAGCCAAGCCCCCCGGATGGAGTCTGCATGGAGAGCAATCGTTGGACGCCCGCCGTCAGGACAACCATGACGTTGGTGGGGTCGCGGAATTCCTCCGGCCGAAGCCCGGGAAGATCGCGGAGTGCCAGCCAGGGGATCAGGCTGGACCCCGTCTGCTCCACGCAACCATAAGGATAATGCAGGAGTTGCCCCACACCCTCGGCAAGAAATGCGAGTGGCGATGCCGAAATCCGGACCCGAACCGACCCGGAGCCTTGCAGGACTTCCGGACCTAACAACGAAAGAATATTCGTGGGCACATCAGCCAACCGCAGGTGTTGGACATCCCGAAGCTCCGTTCCGGCATCCAGAACGGTCACTCCGTTTTCCACCGAATCGGGTCGGACCCGGGTGTCCAGAGACACCACCGACCAAAGCCATCGGTCGGTTCCTGCCGCGTTGAATTCGACAGGGAATTCCACAGGCACGGAAGCCCCTGCGGCCAGCGTGAAGGTGTTCGTCGCTGTCCCGGTGATGGAGGCCAGTCCATTGGTTCCCGGACGAACGGATGCCCGCAGCTGAAGCTCCTCCCTGGTCCGATTGAACACCAGCGCGCGAGCCACCAGACGGTCGCCCACATGGACCACCGACGGCAACGACGGCTCGATCATCAATTCCTTTTGAACTTCAAACGAGCCGCCACCACTTCCAAACCGTGCCGGACCATGAGTTGCCACGGCCACCACCCGGAACCGGGTCAGGTTGTCCGGTGCGTTGAACGTGACCTGCACCCTACCCTCGGAATCAGTGACCAGGTGGCCATTCCAATAAGGACACGGCTGAAAATTGCTCCGGGTCTTGTTCCAGCGTCCCCCGCCGCCGCCCGCTGCCCCCTTATTGATGAAGCCACGCAGGTCGGAGTTCTCTGAAATCAGGTCCGGAAGGGAAATGCCTGTCTCCACCTCGCAATGGTGGGGACGCTCGAAGCAGGCGGTCGCATCCGGTAGACCCGTACCGGTCATCATCAGGAACGACTCATCCACCGCATAAAGGGTGAGGTCGACTCCTGCAACCGGAAGTCCCTGGGCATCCCGAACGGTGGCGGTGACGGTCACCGGATCGCCCGGGGCGTGGCGATCCCGGTCGGGCGCCACCTGCACAACCAGTCGGGACATTGGATCAACGACCGGCAGGGACACATAGCCAACCCTCCATTCGGGCATGGGAAATTCCCGGGGGCTTTGTCCATGGCCCCGGATCAGGGTGACCGAAACCATCACATTGGGGGCGTCCTGGGGGCCAATGGGAACCTGAATCGACGGGGCGTTGCCTTTGGTTTCCAGGCAAAAGGAGTTGCGCACGTTTTCCCGCTCCAGGGTGACCCAGGCGGTGCCGCTAAACGGTGCCGCGATCAGCAATCGTGCCGTGTCCCCGGGACGATAGGTTGCCTTATCGGGAATCAACGTCAGTCGGGAGCCATTCTGTTCATTCCAGGCCACCCGCCCGTCACCTGAGACATAGAACGAAACCCGGGTCTCGACCGGATGATGCCCATCGTCTTCGCAACGGAAGGAGGCCAGATAATAGCCCGGTTCCGTCAGCGACGGGAATCGAAGTGAGGGATGGTTGGTCGCTTCTGCCACCATCCAGCGATCGCCGATCAAGAGTGTCGGCTCGGTTTGAACCGACTCGAAGGCGACGTCGTGGAGTTCCCGTTCAGTCCTATAGTCGATGGTCCGACCCGCCCCAACGACCCGAAGGGTTTTCCACTCCACCCGTTGAAGCTGAACCGACACGGCTCGTGGCTCCATCATCGGCCGTCCATCCCAATGAGCCGCCACCAACTCAAATTCCAACGGGACATTGGTGGAAAGGAGGTTCTCCTCACCGCCCTTCCACCGGAATCCGAGATAAAAATCCGAGGCATGTCGATCGAAGTGAACCGTTTGAGCGACGGTTTGCTGGTTGAGGTCCGTCACCTCCGCCTGCACCGTGACTCTCAATGGATTCGGTGGACCCGATTGACCCTGGAGATCCGGCTTCAGAATCACAGGGTGGACGGTCGAGAGCTCCGTTGTGCCGTGCATCGAGTGATCCTGTGGCGGAATGTCTGTTCCCTCTCCCCTTCGCAATTGCCAGTCCAGGCCAGAGTTGCCAAAAACAAAGGCGTTCCAAGGCCGCGGATTGAAGTCGATGGCCTCACTCAGGAGGGTCCAATGGACCGAGGCCCGTTGAAGCGGGGTTCCAAACAGGTACCTCGCAACGACGGGAATGGAAATTTCCGCCTTGGGTCCTGAATTCGTAGGTGCCTGGACAATCACCTCAAACGCCGGTGGCTGGAAATCCCGGACCTCAATCGACTGCTGTTCCCGGGCGCGCCCCATCTTTAGACGAACGGTGTAGGAACCACGACGCCCGAGGGCCGGGAGCGCGAACGTCCAATCCGCCGCTCCATTTGTCACCGGCAGGTTGGTCCGGCAGATCGAAACGCCGCGCGGATCCACAAACTCCAGTGGGATGACGCTGTTGGTCGGGAACACCCAGGTGTCGTTCGTCCAATGACGGGCAAGAATCCTCCAATGCAGAGTTTCCCCGGTTCGGTAGGCTTCCCGATCCGAAAAGGCAAAGAGACGATCTGCGACTTCACCTTGCCCCCCTTCCGGTAGGTCGTAGCGCCACAGATTGACTCGTTCCGCACCCAACCGGACGGCATGCAGGTCGGCACCGGCTTCTGCCAGAATCCAGGCCTCTTTCGAGGGGCCCCTGGAAGGGTTTTCCGAATCATCAACGCCCGGGTCTGGAGGGAGGGGTTCATTCGGGGCGAACCGGTTGTTGACCTGAGCCGGTTCCTTGTGTCGACGAAGTCGGACCTGACCCCGCTTGTCGGTGGTTGCCGATTCGAGAATCTCGTTTTCGTCCGAACGAAGACTGACGGTCACGCCGGGAAGGGGTTGGGCTGTCCGTTGAGAAAAAATGAGGAGGGTGTGTGAGTCCCGACCCGATTTCACCTCGATTCCCAGATCGGTCAGTTGAACAATGGCCTGGGGACCCTCGACTTTCGGTCGGTCATCGTTGGTGGTGGGCGGGTGGGGGACGTCGGCATTCACGAAGAATGCTCCAGCCCGCCCGGGGCCAATCAGGCCGCTCCAATTCAATTTCAATCGCAGTGCTTCATCCTCTTGAGCGTGGGTGACCAGGTTCGTATCCAGAATTGTGACTCCGGCCACGCCGGCGTAGTCGAGCCGATCGGGCCAGGTTGCATCGCGTTCCCAACCATGCCGGCCGGTATATCGCTCGTAGGCGCGAAGGGTGTGGATCAGGGTGTGGGCATCCAGTTGCTTGAGCCGCAGGCGTGTGGAGGATTGATTGATGGCCAGTAATTCCAGTTCCCTCTGTCCATCCGCCAACTGGGCGGTGTCGTAACTCGAGAACCAGACCGAAGGTGGAATCGGCTCGAACTCAACCGTGCGGACGACATTGCCAGCCAGGACTTCGCTGGTGTCGGATGGGACCCCCTGACGAACCGTAATCTTGTAGCGGGTCCGAAGTTGAAAGTCACCGGCCACCTCCAGATGGGAAGCGGCCATGGGAATGACCCAGTGGAGGTGGGTTACCGTCGGCTGACACTGAATCCAGCGTTCGGGCGGGTCGTTGGTGATGCTGGTCAGGACCCGCCGATTCAGTTGCACGGCCAACCGTCGCTCGGAAGAGCGGGGGTTGCTCGCACGAAGGTCGGTGAGGCCAAACGGTGCCACATGGCCAATCTCCGCTACAACCGCTTCCGGCGTCCTCGCTGACGTCTCGGGGGAGGTCAATCCGGCGGAAACCTCCAATCTCCAATGGTCGCCAGGCGGAAGGGGTTGGACCGGGAGGACCAGAAAGAGTGGGTTGCCGTTGGTGGAATGCGAACGGAACTCATTCGTCGGCAATCGATCCGGAGGAAAGTTTTGAAACCAGGAAGCGAGGCTGGTCCCGCGTCCAAAAGTGCCCAACCCATTGGTCAGTACCACCACTTCGGCAGGAATTCGGGTGCCACCACTTCGAAATCGGACGTGCCGTTGAAGTTCTCCGGGCGACAGGAGCGCGTTGGCAGTCACTTGAAACCGGGGCCAGGGCGTGGCGCTCGTATTTTCCCAGTTATCGGCCCGTGCCATTTCGATGGTCAGCGGAGGGGTCTGAAAGCTGCGGACCAGTCGTGCCTTGAGGACCGCACCGTCCGCGTTCTTAAGACCCGGTCGAAGCGAAAATCGATACCGTGTTCCCAAGTCCAATGGGCGACTGGGGACAAAAAGGCCGCTCCGCCGACTGGTCCAGGTAAACGGGCCGGGCAATGGTGGCTCTGACACCACGGGTGAGACCGCAGCGGGGGCACCCACCTCTTCGAGGGACGCCACCGGTTCCTCAAATCGAAGTTCAAAGGTTGAACCGGCGTTCAACTCGACGCTGGTCAGGAGCAATCGCGCCCCCTCGGACTGATCAGACCTCCTGAGAATTCCCGCCGTTCCGGCAAAAAGAAGGAGGATCGCTAGGATGCTGGAAAAAACCGGGCGGCGGTGCCCAAAAACTCGGAGATGCATGCGGAGGACAAAAAGCTCTATGGCCATTGCACCCTTCCAAAGTGACCCGCGGCGTCAAGCAGGGAAACGACCGAGATTGCGCGGGTCCCGCCCGATTGCACAGACTTTCCCGTCGGCAGGGCTGCACCACGTCCCGTCGCGATGGGATTCGTCCGGCCTTCCGAAGGTTCAGCGACTACTCTTCGCCATCGTAGTAGTCGGCGGGATTCATGGTGAAAAGCTGCCGGGGCGGCCTGACCAGCCACTTGTTGGAATCGGGATAATGGACGATGTCTGCCGGGGGATTATCCGCGATGACATAGTACAGGAGGTCTTCTGTTCCTGTATTCCGAAGCTGATGCGCTTCGCCGGGAGGAAAGATGAAGGCATCGCCGGGCCCGATGTTCTTCACCTCCTGAGGACCCCGGACTTCACCGGTGCCGCTCAGGACCAGGTAGAGCTCCCATTGGGCCGCATGGGAGTGAAACGGATAATTGATCGCTCCGACCGGCAGTTTGACCAGGGTCACTTCGAAGGGATGGCCACCGCCCGCAACCCCGGCGTGCCGGGGTGCCCCGAGGGCCTCGGAAATGGTTCGACAGAAGACATGAAAGCGGCCTTTGGGCGATTCCCCTTCGATCCATGGCAATTCTGACTCTTGAATCATTTTCATGCATCCCAGTGAACCATTCCGGGTGACAGAGTCCAAGCGCCGACCTGCAACGGACCTGTTGCTGAATGGCCACAATGTCAACGGCACAGACCCGGCGCCATGACCGACACCACTTTGATTGCAACGATGACCCGCGCCTTCCCAATAACCGCTTTTCGCCCTCCCCGGCGACTCCAACAAACGCCATTGAGAAAAGTGCTTCTCTGAGCTCCCTGAGATCTCTGTGGTTCGACTCTTGCTCCCTGTTCTGAGGATTAACTACAGAGGACACAGAGAGCACAGAAAGAGAAGGATTGGCTGATGAGGCCGACGGGCACCGGTCCAAAGCACAGTCCGTCTGAACCACGCCCGCCACCCGATTTAAACCCAGTTTTGTCCGGCCTGATCCCGGAGCGCCACGGGTTGGGTGCTGTCGTAGCGCAGACATTCTTGTCTGCCGTTCCGCGCAACTAAAAATAGTTTGTCCGGTTTCACGAAATGGAGCGGTTTCCTTGTGAGTCCGCTGTTGGATTCATTCCTTGAGACCGTCATGAATCTTTTTTTCGCATCGCTTGTAACGATTAACCGGTTGCTCCGCCGGTTCGCGATCCTCTGCGCCGCAGTCCTTTTCTGCGGCACGAATTTGCTCCTTCATTCCGATTCCCCTCCGCCTTTGCCGACGCTCCGGTTGACCCTGCCTCCGGACTCATCGGTCTTCACCTTGAGGTGGGAGGACCCGTCGGCTTCCGGATCGAGTTCGGGGACCAATTTTGTCCTGGAGACGACGCCCATGACTTCTCTTCCGGCGTATTGGACCCCCCTCCAGCCAGTGTCCCAACCCCTTGTCGCTTCTGCGGCATCCAACTCAGCCGCGTTTTTTCGCCTGAGATGGTCGTCCTACTGGCGTTCGCAGATGGACTCCGACGGCGATGGAATCAACGACGGGGTGGAGGAACAGAATCCACAATTCCTGGCACCGGACCGGGCATCGGATGCGGTCGAAGATTGGGACCGCGACGGGGTCAGTAATCGGGACGAAGTCCTTGCCGGGACAGATCCCGACGATTTTTCGGGCCAATTGGCTGCCGTGGACGGTACCGGATGGGGAATCAAGAAGGCAGGCGGCCTCTGGGGCTGGGGAGCCAATCCAGGAGGGCGATTGGGCGATGGAACCGTTGAACCGGTGATCAATCCCCGACCCATCGCCGGTGGCCATCCCTGGCGTTTCATCGCAGGGGGCTTGTGGCATTCCCTGGCCATCGACCAGGAAGGTCACCTCTGGGGCTGGGGAACGAATGCCAGTTCCGAATTGGGCGATGGGACCACCATCCGTCAGCCGATTCCCGTGAAGGTCGGTCCGTCAATCTGGTCGGCCGTGGCGGTCGGTCACACCTTTGACGGCGGATTTTCCGTCGGAATCAGACGGGATGGAACCCTTTGGCAATGGGGAGCCCCAATCCATGCCTTGAGCGGAGGCATTCGGACCAATATCCCGGCACTTCCAGCACGCCTGGGTTCCGAAAGCGATTGGATCGCCCTTTCTGCGGGGGCCGAACATGTCGTGGGATTGAGATCCGACGGAACTCTCTGGGAATGGGGCATCAATTACCTCGGTGCATTTGGTCGTGATGTGCCCTTTGATGCCGAATTCGACCTCCCCATCCAGGTGGGCAGTGATGCCCATTGGAGGCACATCGCCGCCGGCATGTGCGTGACCCTGGCGATAAAACAGGACGGCACTCTGTGGGGCTGGGGAAACCTTCCCCTGATTATTGCCGCCGATCAACCCAGCCTGCCAGTGGAGGTTGGACGTGGCTGGCGATGGCGGTCGGCTGCTGCGGTGGATCAGACGATTCTGGCCATTCGGGATGATGGCACCCTGTGGGCCTGGGGACTTCTTCCCCGGGCAAGCGGTCAAACCGAGCCATCTGTTGCACCGGTGGCGATATTTCCGGGTACCCGCTGGCACGCGTTGGTGACGGAAGCCGGAGCCACGGCCACCCCAGGCACGCGCGTTCTCGCTCGACGGGACGACGGAACCCTCTGGATGTTGTCCACGCGCAATGACGCCTGGGGGCTTCATGAACGTCCATGGCTGCTGCCGACAACCCACGACTGGAAATCGGTCAGCGCCCGGGACGGCTGGTCCCTCGGTCTATGCCGGGACGGTTCCCTCTGGACCTGGGGGACGGCACCCTACTTCCCAACCAACCTTCCTGCTTCCAGCGCCCAATCGTTGATCCGCCCCGTCGAACCGGGAAGTCGCTGGCGGGCGGCCGGAGCTGGATCGGTTCGAGGTTTGGGCCTGCAAACCGACGGATCACTCTGGCTCTGGGGAGAAACCTTTCGTTATTTCGGTGGTGCCTGGGTGGGCGGCGGGACCATCGGGGGTGGAAATGAACATGGCAACGGTGGCACGCCCACCTGGGTCCCCGCCCAGTCGCCGACTCCGTCGTGGGTCCCGTCGCTCTTTGGTCCAGTCGCCACCTGGACGAAAATCGATCAGGGCAACGACCATGGGGTGGGAATCCAATCGGACGGCACCCTCTGGCATTGGGGTCTGTTTCCCCGCCCGGGCACCGACACCGCAGCCAGCCGGGCTCAGGCCAACCAGATCTCCCAGGTGGGAGTCGGGACCGCCTGGACGCAGGTGCGAGCAGGAGCCAATCATAATCTGGCGTTGGATTCCGAAGGAGGCCTATGGGCGTGGGGATACAATGACGCCGGACAGGTGGGGGACGGCTCGACCCATTCGCACAGTGTCCCGACACCCATTGGCGACTCCCGGGGCTGGGTGGATCTCGCTGCCGGTGATCACCATTCCCTCGCTGTAGCCTCGGACGCAACCCTCTGGGTCTGGGGAAGCAACGCCCAACAACAATTGGGACTTCCCGGAGTCAACCAATCCCTGGTGCCTGTTCAGCTCTCCGCCAGCCACGGCTGGAGGCGGGTCTTTGCCGGGGGCGATAGCTCCTTTGCCCTATCCGACGACGGTCGGCTTTGGGCGTGGGGAGCCAATGATCAGGGCCAGTTGGGCCTGGGTGATCGGTTGTCTCATCCACTTCCGACGACCCTTGCCATGTCCCGGGGCTGGCAAAGCCTCAGCGTCGACCGGCAGCACACGCTGGCCGTTCGGGAGGATGGTTCGCTATGGGGCTGGGGTGCGAATTTCGCCGGTCAACTGGCCGATGATTCGGTCACGCTGAACGTGACCCAGATTGATTCCAAGAGCGATTGGTGACGCGATGACGACGAAATCGGACCATGCCCTGCTGGCCGCCTATGCCGAACAGCGCGACGAAGACGCCTTCGCCGAGGTGGTCCGTCGTCACGCCGGTGCCGTGCACGCGGCGGCCTGGCGGCAGACCGGCCACGCTCATCTCGCCGACGAAGTGCTCCAAATCGTCTTTCTCAGGCTGGCCCAAAAAGCCGGAAGCCTCTCGTCCGAGACCGTCGTGATCGGATGGTTGATCCAGGCCACGCGGTATGCTGCGCTGGATATCGTCCGAAGAGAGGTCCGACTTCAAAAGTATCAGGAGAAACTGAAAGGCATGGAACCCATCCAATTGTTCCCCGTTTTGGAAACCGATTCCGATCCCTGGGAACAAGTCGCGCCGGTCCTGGATCAGGCTTTATCCCGGATGAGGGAATCGGACCGCACGGCTCTGTTGTTGCGCTTCTTTTCACGGCAATCGCTGGCCGAGGTGGCTGCGGCTCTTGGAATTGCCGAGGAGGCGGCCCGCAAGCGGGTGACCCGGGCGTTGGAACGCCTGCGGGAAGAATTAACGGCACTCGGCGTGACCTCGGTCGGATTCAGCGTGCCCGATTTGCTCCAGCGTGCCGCGCCGGACTCCACACCTGGTTTGGTTCGGGTGGCGCTCCACCCGCAGTCCGGTGCGGAACGGTGGGTCCGGCAATGGAACCGTAGGGTCTGGTTGAAACCGCTCATCATCGCGCTGAGGATTGTGATCGTCAGCCTGGTCTTGGCGGGGCTGGTCGGTGCAATCGCCGAAAGGGACTATCACTCGAAAATAAGGGAGCGGTGGGATCGGTCGTATGCCCAAGCCGGATTTCAGGATGCTCACGCCGTCCATCAATTTCTCGACACCATCAAGGATGGCATTCAGAAGAACGATCGAGACGTCGTTGTCAAAGCCGTCAAGTACCCGCTTCGGGTCCATCGAGGCGGCGAGACCTTTGTCATTCAGGATGAAGCTGGCTTTCGCCGCGAGTTTGACCAACTGATGACCCCGGCCATCCGGGCCGCCATCTTACAGGCCCCCGATCATGGATTGTTTTGTGCCCCTCAGGGAATTATGGTGGGAGCGGGTTATGTCTGGCTCGGACCGGCGGACGGCATCCCGTAACAACCCAAAATTATTGCCCTGAACCTTCCGTGATCCCTTCGCCGCCAACAGCTGAAGACCACCGGGCCCGGGAGAAATCCCGCCCGGCCACGGCATTCTCCGGTTTTACCTTGGTCGAGCTGTTGGTGGTGATTGGAGTCGTCGGTGTGCTCGCGGCCCTGCTGCTCCCGAGTCTGGCCACGGCGCGGCAAAAGGGACGGGCGACCCAATGCCTCCAACAAGTCCACCAACTGGGAATCGCCTTTCGTTTGTACGCGGACGACCACGGCGGGCTGCTTCCCGAAGACCCACCCTTCGTTCAGGCGAATCCATGGATTCCGTTGCTTCGACCGTTCGTCAGTTCGTCGACAAACCTGTTTCGCTGCCCTGCCGATGACTTTGGTGAAGCGCGGGTCGCTGTTGGTCGCTCCAGCTATGTCCTGAACGAATACACCGCCTCCGGCAACGGGGATTCGCAGCCGTACCCGATCTTTGGTCCGAATGGAGAACCGATTCCCGCCCACGAATTCAGCCAGCGCATCGATGCATATCCCCGTCCGTCTGACACCTTCCTCGCATTTGAAGTCAGCAATGTGGGTAATGCCGGTCCGGGTGCCCTTTGGCATGACGACCATACTCATCCCGTGACCTGGGGCTTCGGCTGGCAGCATGTGCTGGCCGACATCGACCCGACTCGCCACGGACGATCTGCCCATTACATGTATGCGGATGGTCACGCTGCCGCCACGGTCGCGATCGAACTTCAACGACGAATTGATCAGGGCGATAATTTTTCATTGATTGCCCGTTGAGCAATGGCATATCGGATCCTCATGCGGAAGTGCAGGCATTCCTGTCTTCCGAAACGCAGCTCTCGCTCCGCAAGCCATTGATAGCCTGACCACGGACTCCATGGGTGGACTGCCTCCAAATGGCAGCCCAAACGACCTGCCCCAGGTTGATGGATGGACGGGAAAAATGGACGCTCTGGAGCCCCAAAGGGGCGAAACAGGAAAGCCCGGGGCAACGCCCCGGGTGGGGTATCCCAAAATGTTTTGAGCCCTGAAGGGGCGATAGTGCATCGATACCGGACGGCGTATGAGTTCCGCCGAGGGGAAGACATCGTGAATGGTTCAGGCGGTCCGCGGCTTGGATCTGTGCCGATGGGATCCATCACCCCATCCTCCTTTCTCTGTGTCCTCAGAGTTCTCTGTGGTAGACCCTTTGAAAAGTGTGCGAGAGTCCCACCACGGAGCCCGCAGAGAACCACCCTATTTCGACAGTGTAGAGGTGAATCGCCCGGGCGTACGAAAACCTACGCTGCATCGCTCGGCTTGAATACCTGACCGGAAGGGAAAACGGGGAATGGCCACCAATGGGTAGGCCTCGTTTGCCATTGACCGCCCCGGACACCCCCGACAGGTTTACGCCCATGAAACGAGCGGCTTCTTCCATCCCTTTCAGTGCACCGCCCATACTTCGTTGCCTTCCCAGGTTGGCCCAGGGCATGCGCCCGGGTTGGCTGCTGACCGTGGTCCTGTTCCTGGTGCTCTTCGACGGTTTTCATGCAGGAGCCGCCGAGCGCGCAAATCCGTTTCTTCATCCGTTGTTCACCGACCACGTGGTGCTGCAGCGGGGAGTTTCGATTCCAGTGTGGGGTTGGACAACCCCCGGAGCGACCGTCACCGTGACCCTTGACCAGCAATCGGCCACTGCTCAGGCGGGTGTTGATGGAAAGTGGATCGCCCGGCTGCCGGCGGCAGTTGCCGGTGGGCCGTTTGAATTAAAGGTCACCGGACCGAGCGCGGTCACGGTGCACGACGTTTTGATTGGCGATGTGTGGATTTGCTCCGGTCAATCCAACATGGAAATGGGCATTCAGCAGGTCAACAACCCGGATGCTGAAATTGCCGACGCCAATCGTCCGCAAATCCGACTCTTTTCCGTCCCCCACAAGACCTCCTTTCACCCCGTCGAGACGGTGGACAGCCAGTGGCTGGTCTGCTCGCCGGAGACGGTGAAAAAGGACGGTTGGGGCGGCTTTTCGGCCGTGGGATATTTTTTCGGTCGGGCGCTTCAGGAGAATCTCCAGGTGCCGATTGGGCTCATCCACACGTCCTGGGGTGGCACGATTGCCGAGGCCTGGACCAGCGGTGATCGCTTGTTGGAGATGGACGACTTTGCCGATGCAGTG
>CAIPFS010000466.1 GCA_903864375.1 uncultured Verrucomicrobiota bacterium | reverse complement strand
GTGTCGGCTTTGACGCCGGCAAGCGGATCAAAGGTCGTAACCACCACCTGCTGGTGAACACTTTGGGGCTGGTGCTGGGCGTGGCCGTGACTCCGGCAAGCACCACTGAACGCGACGGCGCGCAATTGCTGCTGGGCCGCGTCCTAGGTTGGTTCGCCTGGCGGCGCATCCTCTGGGTGGATGGCGGCTATACCGGTGACGCCTTCGCCCGATGGGTCAAGGGGCTTCGCCCCAAACTGAAGGTTGAGGTCATCAAACGCTCGGATGACATCAAAGGATTCAAGGTGTTGCCACACCGTTGGGTCGTCGAGCGGACCTTTGGCTGGTTAATGCGCCAGCGGCGACTGGTGCGTGATTAAGAGACCACGAACTCCAGCGCAGAGGCCATGGTATACATCGCAATGATACAAATCTAACTACGCCGACTCGCTTGATTCGTGGTCGTTCATGACTTTTCAGACAGGCTCTTACCAGCAGGGGGCAAATGCCAAAGTACTGCGGGATGAGTTGATCGAGCTGCAAACCCTGGCCTCGCGGCAGCTTTATTCGGAGCTCCTGCGCCGGATTGTGGCCCGGGTGATGATGGTCGGTCAGGAGGTGGGGATGGTGTTTTTGAGCAACAATCTGGAATGGAGCGCCGCCAGGATCGTCGAGTTGTATCGTCGCCGCTGGCGGATCGAGGTTTTCTTCGAACCGATCAAACAGACGCTGCAGTTGACGGACTCTCTGGGCGGGAGAGCGAACGTCGTTCGCTCGCAGGTGTGAAGGACCTTACTGGTTTAGGTTTTGCTGCGGTATCCGGCTTTTCTCTCTGAACGGAATCAGCGCTTCCGCCGGCTCTTCGCCCTAGTGCGATTGGCGTTGCGGCAAAAACGGGATGCCTTTCACTTCTTAACTGGCGATGGGACAGCCACCCAGTCTTGAGTGAAATTTGGATCTGCCAAAACGTGACACAAAACGCACAGGCGCTCTATTTGGTGCCGGTTTTCCGTATGCGTTGCAGCGCCAGTGCGCGTTCGAGATATGTGTCCGGTGACGCGTCCTGCCAGCTGGTGAGCCAAATGTCACCCAACATTTGACCCGCCCTGACAAGCTGCGCTTCCAGCGCGGTTCTGCCAACCAGGCCCTTTTCACCGTCGCCCGAGAGTTTGCCGTCCTTTTCCAATTGGTAAAGCGGTTCAACCAATTTGTTTTGTTCGCTAAGGTATCCAATCACGGCACGAAATACTCCGTCTGAAAGCAAGGCATTGCCGACGCGCTCGGCTGGCCGGATTTTTTCAAACATGGTGCTGTGCTTCAGCCCACCGGTGGCGCGGAAGTAGCCGCCATCAATCCAAGAGTGAAAGCTGTGTTCGGTGGTGTAATGTTGCGGGTTGGCGCCGACCCACCCATTGAAATGCAAGGTGGTATGAAGCGGCTGGGAGCCATCGCCAACGAAATGACCCATCACGCCCATCAAGTAAATAATATTAGCCTGAGCGTTTTCAATTTCCGCCGGTGTGCCGCCAGCCGTCTGGTAGGTCTTTAAATAGCTGAAAGCCGACTTCAGTCGCGCCGTGTATTCCGTGATTGTCCAAGGCAGAAAACCAATGAGATTGCGCGTGTGGGCTAGGTCTTTTGTCGGATCGGCTACCGGGAATTTATCGGGATGCCCGCTGCGGAAAACGGCCAACCCCCCGACGAAATCATAGCGCAGCACCGGAAGGTTTTGTGGGTTCAAATCGTAATCTTTCAATTGCTCCAGATCAATGTAGTGATCGGGAGCGTTGTTCTGTTGCAATGACAAATCGGGGGTGTTCCGCCACCGATCGGGCTCGCCCGAAAGAAAGGCAATGCGATCCCGAGCCGCCGGAGTCAGGGCGAAGGACGGAAAGTTCTTAGGCAGCGAGGCCAGAGCCAAGTGATTGATAGCCTGATGACCCTCGTAATCCCACGCAGCCGCTTGCCAAGAAGCTGATATGGTTACAAAGCAAACCATGGCAAGGCGGGGAAACATTCGTAAGTTCGTTCGCATATTTAATAGTTAAGCTGCGGCACACTTGAGCAGCGTGACGACTGTGCCGCCCTTTTGTTACGGAGCGTTGACGAAAATGTGACAAATCCGAAAAAATCGAAAGCCCTTCAATGGGATTTGGAAAAAGTGTAACAAATTTTCAGCCCAGCGACCAGGCAGTCACGAATGAAAGCCGAAAATGAAACACAACCGTTGAATGACTGTTCCGAAAATGTAACACGCGCAGCTGATAAGAATGGCATAATCGCAGCACTGAAAAATGAAATGAATGCAGTTTTCAATAATTTGAAAAAAAACCTCAGTTCCCGGATCTTTACTCGGGCGTTTACGTTGATCGAACTGCTGGTGGTCATTGCCATTATTGCAATTTTAGCAGCCATGTTGCTGCCGTCGCTATCTAGGGCTAAGGACAAGGCTAAGACAATCCAATGCCTTTCCAATATGAGGCAATGGGGGCTTGCCGTGCAGATTTACGCCAGCGAGAATCAGGACATGCTGCCCCGCGATGGCACCGACGATGGCGGACAATACGGGGTGGACACCGGAGCCACCACCGGGCCGGGCAGCCCACAGGATCCGATGGCTTGGTTTAACACTCTGCCACAACTGGTTGGTGCCAAGACGCTTGAGTTCTATTATAACAGCGTCGGTGCTTACCAGGCCAAATTTCCTTTCCCGGGAAACGACGTGGGCAAAATCTGGATGTGTCCTTCTGCGCCAGTGGCCGGAAATGACACTTTTCTTGCCGGCGGAAAATACGGCTTCTTTAGTTTGGTGATGAACATTGATTTGAAAGCCACCACACCCATCGGGAGCAGCTACGGAAAACTAACCTATCCGCAGATGCCAAAAATCAATAGGGTTCCGCAGGTAAGCGCGACGGTCGTTCTTTCGGAATCCGTGTTCAGCCCCACTCTCGAGAACTATCTGGCTGGCAGCACGGACGCCACCCGCAACGGCATATTCCCATGCAACCGCAGCTATGTGTTTCCCAAACGACATGGCGGCAACGGGGCCAACCTGGTATTTCTCGACGGGCACTCCAGCTTTTTCAAGCGCAGCTATGTCACCAACGGCGCGCCTAACAACAGCGGTGCAAATCGGGCGGAAAAAGACAACCCGGATATCATTTGGAACATCTACCGAAACTAATTCTCTTTTACGGGTCAACAACCAACCAACCAATAAGCGCGAATGATGAATACACACCTGAAAAAAATAGGCGGCCTGTTTGCCGCTTTCCTGCTCGCCGCCAGCGTTCAGGCAAGCTTGCTACTGCAGGAAAACTTCACCTATACCAACGGCAACGCGACGGCGGTTTCCGGAGGAAACTGGACGGCCTTCTCCAGTGCGGGCGTCCTACCAGTTCAAGTGTTTGGAGCAACCGCCACCTTTACGAACCTTTCCAGCGGCTCCTCTGGTGAGGATCTGAGAAGAGACATTCCTGGCGGACCTTACAATTCTGGGTTTCTTTACATGAGCTCGCTGGTGGCGATTTACAATGCTCCAACGGCGACCAATGGGGACTATTTTCTAAGCCTTTACAGCACAAACACCAGCGGAGGCGGATACAGCGCCCGCATTTTTTCCAGTGCCGCCACCAGTGGCTGGAACTATGGTTTATCAGTAGGAGGAACCGCGCCAACGGATTGGAGCGCTCCTTTGAGCACGGCAACTTGGTATAAGATCATTCTGAAGTATGACGTGACGGCTAAAACAGCCTCTTTTGGTGTTTTCACCCCAAGCTACGCCCCAACCAACGACTCTGAATTGTCAGTATCTTTTCCGACAGCCGGCGGAGCGCAAACCAACGTGACCAGCGTGGTGATTCGTCAAGGAAGTGCGAGTGGATCGGCATGGAAAGGCGCAATTGACTATATCTTGGTGGGCACCATGCTTGCGGATGTGGCTTCCAATGCTCCGGTCACGCCAGCCATCGTCACCCAGCCGCAAGACGCCGCCGGAAGTGTGGGGTCCGGCGCCGTTTCCTTTGGCACGCTAGCGGTTGGTGAGGCGGCGGATGCACCGCTCCATTATCAATGGTTTTACAACACCAACACCCCGCTCACCGAAGATCCCCTTCATTTCAGCGGCACCGCCAACAGTGTTCTGGTGGTTACCAATCTAAGTCTTGGCAACTCCGGCACCTACTCCTGCGTGGTCAGCAATGCCGGCGGCCAAAGCGTCACCCGCTACGCGCTTCTTTCCGTGAGTCTTGCTCCTGTTCCGCCGACGATTGATTCCGACGTATCGCCGATCGCATCCACGAACAATATTGGCGATTCGGTGGGTTTCAGCGTGGCTGCCCATGGCGTTCCGGCGGTGGCTTATCAATGGAAATGGATTCCCGACACAAACACTCTGGTGACCAATATCATTACCGGAGCCACTAGCGCTTCACTGCCCCTGTCTAATCTGAGCACAAACCAGTCTGGCAAATACTTTGTGACTATCACCAATTCCACAGCCTACTACAGCACGAACAGTTCAATGGCTGTTTTGAAGGTCAACCCGTCACCGTCCCTCGCGATCGCCGATTTGCGGGCCATGGTCGATGGAGGCTACAACCCCACGAACACCACCTCCTACTATACCATCCAGGGCACGGTGACCACTTGGACCAACATGACCACCAGTGCGGCTCCTCAATTCTTTATGCAGGACAGCACGGCGGGCATCATGGTTTTCTGGAACAATGCGGGCGGATCCAACTGTCCACCGGCGGGCGCGGTGGTTAAGGTGACCGGGCCGTTAGCAGCCTATCAGGGCAATTTGGAAATCAAGCCCGATTACAACAGCCCCATCACCGGCACGAACGGGGTTCAGATCATCAGTACCGGCGGCCCGTTGCCCGCTCCCCAACCGCTGCCATTTGATCGCAACATCACAGGGAATGCGGCCGCCATGAAAATGCTGGAAGGCACCTACTTCGTGGCGTCCAACGTCATGCTGACCGCTGGCACAACATTCGTTTCGGCCAATGAATCAATGACCAACAATTCCTATCATATCAAGCTGAATGAAATGTCCGGACTGCAGTTCACCAATCACGCGGGAGAGACGGCCACCATCTATATAAACAATTACGTCGGCATTGTGGGACAGGCCAAGCCGACTGGCCCGGTGACGATTTACGGGGTTTTGCAAAACTACTTCGGACTTTATGAATTCGTTCCCACCCGGTATTCCGACATCGTTTCCTATATCTCCACCACCAACGTCATGACCAACGCCCGCAAAGGCGACGCGCCGACCAATAATTACACCGAGAATGTTCTTCGTCCGGGGGAAACCTTGACGGCCTACCTCAGCATTTCCGACCCCGAAGGCGGCAACGTGACGCTGACACCGTTGACCGATGGGCTTCCAGCGAGTGCATCTTGGACGGTGCTCGCCAGCGGCGGCATGGTCGGAAAAGCCGTCTTCAAATTCACGCCCACTATTGCCGAATCGGCCAGCAATTATCTCGCCACTGTGAATGTCACCTCCACCAGTGGCAACACTTTCGCCAACACCGAGACCGTCTATGTTCCCAGCGTGGACGAGCAAAAAATGGCGATTTCCGAATTCCTTGCTAACCCAACCACAAACGCCTCCGCCCCCCACTTCAATCCCCTTCAACGCGCCACCGACATCATTGGCACCGTCTCCAACGACCAATATATCGAGGTAGCCAACTTTTCCGCTGGAGATCTGGCCGCGGGGTGGACATTGGACAATGGGAACCGAACAAAATTGCTCTTTGATTCCTATGCTGCGGGTTCGGGGGTAGGCGTTTCTTCATCCAACTCCGTTATCATTTACAGCGGCGGCCCGGAAACTCCTGGCATTGCGACACCTATCTATACGTCCACCGTTGGCCTGGGCTTGACCACCGGTACTGGCAGCGGGCTCCTTGTCCTGCGCAACGGTAACAATGGAGGTGGTGGAAGCGGCAACATCATTGACCGGGTCTTGTATTCCGGCATCGACGCAAGCCCCAACGGCTCGCTCACACGTTTCCCCACCATTGAAGGCGCCTTCGTGCCGCAGAGTTACGTCAGCACCAACCACGTCACGCCCGGAGCGCAATATAACGGCGGTTCTTGGGCGGAGTCCTCCTCTGTTCCACAAGCCGTCAGCGGTGTTGCTGTTTCCGTGTCGAACAATCGGGTGGTCCTTAACTTCACTGCCGACACCACAAAAGCTTCAACACTCTGGCGGGCGGACAACCTGACGGGTCCATTCACGGTCGTCAACGGAGGACAGTTCGCTTCGCCCGGCGCGACCTTTACTGAAACAAACCCGCCCAGCAAGCGGTTCTATTACATCACAACCCAGCAATAATCATTGTCCATAGACACCTGGGGCGGCCAGCAATGGCCGCCCTTTTTTGCATCATTACCAGCCACTTTTTGCATCAACGCCGTGCGCCGGCAAGTATCGACGCGCTTGCTGGTTTATCTTTTGCTGCGGTATCCGGCTTTTCTTTCTGAATGGAATCGCAGCTTCAGCCGGCTCTTCCCCTTGGTGCGAGTGGCTTTGCGGCAAAAATGGGATGCGTTGCACTTGTTGCGTCGCCACCATTCCATTCGGCCCAAGACGCCCGCAGCCCCCTACCCTGCAATCGCTTGTGGACGTGGCCTTTGGTGTTCTTGCGGTTCGAGTGCCCGAGCATGGCGGCGATCTGTTCGATGGTGAGCACCTCGGCGAGCTTCTTGGCGAGTTCCACCTTGCCTAAATTCTCTTAGAGCCTGTCTGAAAAAGAGTATCCGACCGGCGGATCCATGCCTCAGGGTGCGCAGATTTCCTGATCAAGAAGGTTCGGATGTCTTGGCCCGCTACCTGACCCAGGCTTGCGGTGTGAGGTTTTTCACCTCGGCAGTGCTCACGGTTCCAATCCTAG
>CAIPFS010000465.1 GCA_903864375.1 uncultured Verrucomicrobiota bacterium | reverse complement strand
GCCCTACCAATGTGACTGATATTCAGTCGGTTATTGTGATAAGTCACAAGGCCGTGGTAGGGCGAGCCTCCCGGCGAGCAGTGGCGGTCCGAACCACTTCAATTCCGCAGAGGCGAAGCTAAATCGCTGTCCGCAGGACCCAGGTGCCTTTGGAACGGGAAAGGTGATGATCCCCGCAGGGATTGGGGACCTGCAGGAGCGCATCCCTCCGTTGGATGTTCCTCATTCGGAGGGACTTACGTTCGGATTAACGACCGTCCTCTTCATCTCCCCCCCCTGCTTCTTCGTGCCTTCGTGAGAGTCCGGTTCCGTCAGAGCCGATCATCTCCCGGATTTCGTCCGGAGAGCATTTTTCGGTAGGTGGCCATCGCCAGCAATGGCCAGGCGTTCCGGTACATGTCGTACTTCAGATAGAAGACTTTGGGGAAACCGGTTCCGGTGATTTCCTCCTCCGTCCAGGAGCCGTCCTGATTCTGGGTGGCTATCAGATAGTCAATGCCCCGAACTAGCGCCGGGTCGTCCGCCTGTCCCATGGCGCAGAGCCCCATGATTGCCCACGCGGTTTGGGAAGGGGTGCTCGGTCCGGCCCCTTTGTAAATAGGGTCGTCGTAGGTATTGCAGCGTTCCCCCCATCCGCCATCCGGCTGTTGAACCGATCGCAGCCACTCGGCTCCGCGTCGGATCCACGGCTGCTGCATGTCCACGCCCAACGCCACGAGTCCCCGGAGCACCTGCCAGGTTCCGTAGATGTAATTCACACCCCACCGTCCGAACCACGAGCCGTCGGGCTCTTGATGGGCCCGGACAAATTCCAGGGCCCGGCGAACCTGCGGATGGTCGAGGGAAATGCGATCATAGCCGAGCAGCTCCAGGATCCGGGCGGTGATGTCCGCGCACTCGGGATCGAGCATGGCGTTGTGATCGGCAAAAGGGACCTTCTCGAGGATCGACTTCGTGCAGTCCTTGTCGAATGCGGCCCAGCCGCCGTCGCGGCATTGAAAGCCCATCATCCAACGCATGCCGCGCTGGTAGACTTCATCGCGCCGGGCGCGATCCGGGAAGGGCATGGTCCGCAAGGCCAGCAAGACCATCGCGGTGTCATCGACGTCCGGGTTCCATTGATTGTTGAATTCAAAAACCCAGCCGCTGGGTTCCACATCAATCGGATTCTTGTGGTACCAGTCTCCGCGCAATCGAATCTCGCGGTCCATCAGCCACGACCCGGCCTTGGCCATCTTGGGATGGTCCGCCGGAACGCCCGACTCCCGGAGACAGATGGCCACGATGGCGCTGTCCCAAACGGGCGAAAAGCACGGCTCCATCCGGACGCTGTCCGCGTCGAAATGCATCAAGCGTTCGAGTTCCCGGTGAGCCCGGACCACCTGTGGATGGTCGTCCGGGTAGTCGAGTGCGATCAGGGCGATGAGGGCGTTGAGCATCGCCGGAAAAATCGCGGCAAGCCCGTCGCTGCCTTCAAAACGCTCCAGCATCCATTGTTCGGCCCGGCGAAGGGCACGTCCGCGGAACGGGTGCAGACCCAGCCGGCTCACCCACTCTGCCAGTTTATGCAGCCGGTCCAGCCACAGGAACATGTTGCGAAGCGAAAAATCGAAGTAGCGGGGGCGCAGCGGTTCGTCCAGCTCCCATTTCCCCTGCGGATACAGCTCGTCGAGGTTGATTTCCTTCCGCAGGCGTCGGGTGGGACGGAAATGATTGATGATCGCGAGCGGGATGAGCATGGCCCTCGACCAGTTGCTCATCTCCCAAAAGTTCACATGAAACCATTTGCCAATGAGCAACACCTCACACGGAATGGTCGGCACATGGCGCCACTCCACAAGGCCTATCAATGCCAGGTACAGTTTGGAGAAGGTGTTCATCCGGGGAACCCCCCCCATGGTGAAGGCGACCTCCCGGGCCTTCAGCATGCGGGCGTCCGTGGCGGGGACTCCGGCGAGTTTGAGGGCCAGATAGGCCTTGATGGTCGCGTTGACCTCGGCCGGTCCGTTGGGGTAAATATTCCAGCCGCCGTCCGGCAGCTGCTTGCCGAAAATATGGTTGATCGCCTTCCGCTCCCATTCCGGGTTGACCTTGTCCCACCAGTGGTAGAAGACCACCATGTCCGCGACGAGCGTGACATCCACCAGGAGCTCTCCGACCCAATAGCCTTCCGGCTTTTGCTCCGAGAGGAGAAAGGACTGAGAACGGGTGACTGCCTCGTCAAGACGGGGAAAGGTTCGATAACCACCGGTCGAACCCGCCGGGGAAGCCGCCGTGCCAGGCACGGCTTCTCCAAAGGTGACTGCCATCGGGGAAACATGCCGAACCGCCCCGTTCGCTGTAAAGCCGTTTGTGGAGGGGTGCCCGAAGGCTTCCCGTCCGGTTTGACTTCCAACCGCTGCGTTCTACCCGTGCCGGGCCGATGAACGACATCGAAAACCTGCTGCTGCTGCTGGCGGTTCTTGCCGTGCTGGCCCCGTTGACTCGCTGGCTGCACGTCGCCCAGCCGATTGGGTTTGTTCTGGGTGGGCTGATCCTGAGTCTCGTGCCGGGCTTTCCCCGGGTCATGCTCGATCCAGAACTGGTGTTCCTGCTCTTTCTTCCGCCGCTCCTCTACATCCAGTCGTTCTTCACCTCCTGGCGCCATTTTAAACGCGAATTGCGACCCATCACCTTTCTGGCCGTGGGGTTGGTCTTGTTCACCACCGTCGGAATCGGTTATCTGGCGTACGCGATCATTCCCGGACTTCCCCTCGCTGCCGGATTCGTCCTCGGAGCCATCGTTTCGTCCCCGGATGCGGTGGCTGTGGCCGGGGTGGCCCAGCAACTGCGGCTTCCCCATCGGCTCGTGACCATTCTGGAAGGCGAAAGCCTCGTCAATGACGCCACCTCCCTGGTGGCCTTGAGCTTCGCTCTCAGTGCCCTGGCCAGCGGACAGTTCTCTCTTTCCTCGGCTGCCCTTCGATTCGTGGCCGTGGCCGCCGGGGGAGTCGGGGTCGGCTGCACCGTGGGATGGCTGATGATGGCCTTGCGACGCCGGGTTCGAGACGAATCATTGAGTCTGCTCCTGTCCCTCCTGAGTCCCTATGCCGCCTATCTGCCGGCCGACCGTCTCGGGTTCTCCGGTGTCCTTTCTGCCGTATCCGCCGGACTATTTCTGGGATGGCGGCTGCCGCGCTATCTCACCTACTCCATGCGCCTCCAGGGGGCGGCCCTGTGGCGGATGATCGAATTCATCCTGAACGGGCTTATTTTCCTCCTGATTGGACTCCAGCTTCGAAGCGTGGTGGCCCAGGTCCATGAGCGCTACCATCCATGGCAGTTGGTGGAGTTTGCTGTCATGATTTGCCTGGGGGTGATCCTTCTCCGACCCCTCTGGATTTTCCTCGTGGTTCCACTTCAACGATGGCTCATTCCGGGCCTTCAG
>CAIPFS010000464.1 GCA_903864375.1 uncultured Verrucomicrobiota bacterium | reverse complement strand
TGGGCCTTCGTCAACGTCAACATGCGGCCCTACTACGCCGAAGGCTCAAAATCGATGGGCTTTGAAATTCAGGAGCAACTGGGCTGGCGCATTCCGGAGCATACCGTTGTCTGCATGGCTTCCGGGTCGCTCCTCACCAAAATTCACAAGAGCTATCAGGAATTCAGCAAGTTGGGTCTGGTTCCGGACACCAAATGGAAGATGCATGGTGCACAGGCGACCGGATGCAACCCAATCACCACGGCGCAAAAAGCGGGGCTCGACTTTTTTAAACCCGTAAAGCCGAACACCATCGCCAAATCGCTGGCGATCGGCACGCCAGCCGATGGCTTTTATGCGCTGAAAGTGATGAAGGAAACCGGAGGTCATGGGGAGGATGTCACCGATGATGAGATCCGGGAGGGGATCAAACTCCTTGCGGAATGCGAGGGCATCTTTGCCGAAACGGCGGGGGGAGTGACCGTCGGCGTGGCTCGAAAACTGATCCAACAGGGAAAAATCGCCAGTGATTCCAGCGCCGTGCTGTGCATCACCGGAAATGGGCTCAAAACGCTCGATGCCGTGGCTTCCCACGTGGGTTCAACCCGGGAAATCCGCCCCAGCCTGCGAGAGTTTGAGGCACTCCTTTCCGACGGAGGAAAACGCCAGACTGTCCACGCCTGAACCGGCTCCCACCATGGTCCATGTCATCATCCCTCCCACCCTGCGCCGTTTTTGCGGCGGAGCCGAACAGGTGGAAGTCCAGCCTGGAACAGTCACCGAGGTCATCGATCAGCTCCATGACCGTTTCAACGGCATCCGGGACAGGCTGTTGGAAGGCAGTGGAAAGGTTCGGGGAAGTGTCCTGCTGTTCGTAAACGAGCAGGACATCCGATTTCTGGAAAATCAGGAAACCCACCTCCTTCAAGGCGACCGACTCAGCATCGTCCCTGCCTTTGCAGGGGGCTGACCCGTCACTCGAACCGAAGGCGCCCTTCAAATTCCAGGGAGGGCCTGACCAACCCGGTCGGGGTAGTCGATGGAAGTATCTGCTGCAGATAGGATACCGCAGATTCCACATCTGTCACCGACTTGGGCAACGTCGTTCCCGCCGCATTGGGATGCCCACCCCCTTGAAGCTTTGAAGCGATCGGCAGGGCTTCGCCATTCAGACTCCGGAAGCTGGCGACCACCGTCCGATTGGCCTTTGGAAACAAGGTCACCAGCACCTGGTAGGGAACTGCTTTCCGGTCGAGCAGTTGATGCACCAGAAGATTGGTATTCCCGATGGAAGTATGCACCACCGCCACCTCCGGATTAATCTCCTCCACGTGTTTCAGACACCAATCGTAGCCGATCGGGTCCTCGACCTGCCGCTTGACACTCATGACTTTCAACAACGGGTGATCCAACAGCTTTTCAGGGTCGCCGGCGATCAGTTCATACAGGCTCCAAAAACCATAGGTTTTGACCAGATTGGAGTAGTCGAGCGAGAGGTCAAAGTCCGGCTCCGTGTGCAGCCACAGGTCGCTGAGATTGTTGAGATGAACCAGACGGTCCAATGCGGGGCTGCCGAGTCCATATTCCAGGCACACTTCATACACCAGCAAAGCGGCTGATTTGTGATGGTGGTGAAACAGCCGGAGTTTCAGGTCCGAGGGCCGGGCCGGAATGGGCGCGGTATGGTGATCAAATAACACCCAATCCGTCCGGTTCAAACGCGTCTCGTAGCTGAAATCGGCTATCCAGCCCGAGTATTCCGTGAAGGTACGGGTCCGCCACCCCTGATAATTCCACGCCTGGAGTGGAACCTCCTCCCCGTACATTTTTCGGGCCAGGCGTTGGAGCAGGAGTCCCGATAAAAGGCCATCCAGATCGCTCTCATGGGTGCATAGCACGGCCGGTTTCGGCAAGAAAGTCATACCGAAGTCTACCGGGTCGAAGGATAAAACCCACCCAAAACGTCACGCGTCGCCGGTGCCCCGTTGACGGGCCAGATTCTCGAGGGAGCGGACCACCAATGCCGTCCATCCCGTCTGGTGCATCGCGCCCAAGCCACGACCCGTCTCGGCATGGAAGTATTCCGGAAATTGGACCAACTCCCTCCATCGTGGGTCCTTCGCCCAGCGGTCGTCTCCCCCGTTGGACGGACGGTTCCCCTGCGGATCTGGAAGAAAGAGCGAGACCAGGCGTCGCTCCAGATCCGCCGCAACCTGGTGAAGATTCAACATCCGCCCGCTGGCATGGGGAAACTCAATTTGGAATTCCGGGCCATAAAAGTGGTGGTACCGCTCGAGTGCCTCAATCAGGAGGTAATTGACGGGAAACCAGATGGGACCCCGCCAATTGGAGTTTCCCCCAAACAGCCCTGTTGTGCTTTCGCCGGGCGAGTAGTCCACGCGATATTCTCCGCCCCCGTGGCGGACCACGAACGGATTCGCTTCATGAAATTTCGACAAGGATCGGATGCCATAGGGTGAGAGGAATTCCAGCTCGTCCGAAAGAAAACGAAGCGCCCGACGCAATCGATCCCGGGTGGGAATCGCGAGCAACAACCGCCGGCGGCTGGAGCTCCAGCCCATGGCGATCCCAGCCAGATCGTGCCGATGGCGGGAAAACCATAGAAGCCGCTGCTTGAAGCCCGGGAGACGATCCACCGTTGATTCCTCAATCACTTCGACGGCAATCAATGGGAGAAGTCCCACCAGACTCCGGCTTCGCAGCGGCTGACTTTTTCCGCCCAAATCCAATTGATCGTAATAAAATCCATCAGTTTCGTCCCATAAACCGCTTCCGCCCAACGTGTTCATCGCATCGGCGATTTGAACGAAATGTTCAAGAAACTTGCTGGCCATATCCTCATAGCCCTTGCGGATCCGCCCCCCTTCGCCTCGAGCCAGTTCCAAAGCCATCGCCAGCATGGTTGAACAGTAAAAGGCCATCCAGGCCGTGCCGTCTGCCTGGCGCAATTCCCCTCCGGTCGGCAACGGCTGCGAGCGATCAAAAACCCCGATGTTATCAAGCCCCAGAAACCCACCGCTAAACAAATGCCGCCCGGAAGAATCCTTCCGGTTAACCCACCAGGTAAAATTCAGCAGTAACTTTTGGAAGACGCTCTCGAGGAAATCCAGGTCACGACCCCCTGCCGGGCCGGTCATTTTGTACACCCGCCAGGCCGCCCAGGCATGCACGGGCGGATTGACATCGCCGAGGGCAAATTCATAGGCCGGCAGCTGCCCGTTGGGGTGCATATACCACTCTCTTAGGAACAGACCGATCTGATGCTTGGCGAATTCGCCATCAATCCGGGCGAAGGGAAGCATGTGAAAGGCGAGGTCCCAGGCGGCAAACCACGGGTATTCCCACTTATCCGGCATCGAAATGACATCCCGGGCGTACAGATGCCTCCAATCCCGATTGCGACCGTCCTGTCGTTCGGCCGGTGGTGGAGGGGTTGAACAATCCCCCTTCAGCCAGTCATCAACGATGTAATGGTAGAACTGCTTGGACCAAAGCAATCCAGCATACCCCTGACGCACCACATTGCGCTCTTCGTCGGTCAACTGCATGGGCAGTTTGCGACGGTAGAACTCGTCTGCCTCAGCCCGGCGAAAATCCACCAGGGCATCAAATTCCTGGGGACGCCGGACCAGATGAGCAAGTGCCTCAGCCAAAGAAAGACCGGTCCAACCACTTTTGACACCAGCCTTGTCATTTCCGTTGCCCCCGGCCTCCCCATCGGAAAACTCCCGGGGGGCTTGCGCGGCGGCAGCAACGAGTCGAAGGCGGATCACCTGACTCCCTTGCGGGGCCACTTGAAGACGGTACCAGGGTGCGGCTTTTGTTCCCTCACGCAGGGGACTCACGGCATGAACATCATTTTGAATGACGAACTGGTGGAACGCATCTTTGACATGAGGAACCTCATTCGGAACGCCCCAAAGCCGCTGCTGGTTGGTTTCATTTTCCGTGAATAACACCTCAGCGGTGCCCCCCTCGGAATCCGGTCCCATTTCAAAAAAGTAGTCACCGAGACTCTCATGCATGGCCCTCAGCCGCCCCGAGTCCTCCTCCCTCAACCTGGGACGAATCCGTGTGCCCTCCCGCTCACATCCCCAACTCCAGGTATTTCGGAACCAGAGCGTGGGAAGGAGATGCAACTCCGCGACCTCTGGTCCGACGTTGGTGACCCGGATGCGAATGAGGATGTCGTCCGGCGTCCGCTTGGCATACTCCACCTCGACATCAAAGTACCGCCCCTGGTTGAACACCCCGGTGTCCATCAATTCAAATTCAGGCTCAGTCCGCCCCCGCCGACGGTTCTCCTCGACCAACCGGCGGTACGGAAACTCCGTTTGTGGATACTTATAGAGGGCGCGGCTGTAGGAATGGGTGGGCGTCGAGTCAAGGTAGAACCAGGATTCCTTGGCATCCTCGCCATGATTACCCTCCGGACCTGTCAGGCCGAAGAGTCGTTCCTTCAGGATTGGGTCGCGTCCGTTCCACATCGTCAACGAAAAGCAGAGGCGGCATTGGCGATCACAAAATCCGAGCAAACCATCCTCCCCCCATCGATAAACGCGACTGCGGGCGTGGTCATGGGGGAAATAGTCCCAGCAGGTCCCGTTGGGGGAATAATCCTCGCGAACCGTCGCCCACTGGCGCTCCGACAGATAGGGACCCCAACGCTTCCAGTTGGCAGTGCGACGGGCATCTTCGAGGAGCCGCAGCTCCTCGGCGGACAGCACGGCAGCCGTCGACATCACCGCTGAGGCTTCTGAATCGGACATGACGGGATTCAATAGAGCGCTCCGGCACAGGGGAAGCAGTAATCCTGACGGCTTCGATTCCCCTGCTCTGTACGGTTGCCTCCTGCCGTCCACATCGTAGATTGGCCCGGTGGTGACCCTGCGCCTCCCTTTCATCCGATGCGGACTGACCCTTTGCGCCTGGATCTTCGGGCAATGCGCCGCCGACATCCCCATCGATGGAGTTGATTTTTCCAGCCAGATTCGGCCCATCCTCTCGGCAAAATGTTTCCCCTGCCACGGCCCCGATGAGGCAGCCCGAAAGGCCCGCCTGAGGCTTGATCAGCGAGAGGATGCCGTCACCTCCCACAAGCATGGAAAACCGATCGACGTCACCGCGATCGACGCCAGCCAGATTCTTCAACGCATCGCCTCCAGCGACCCCGAACAAGTCATGCCTCCCCCGGAGGCGAAGAATTCGGTCAAACCGGAGGAAGCCGCCTTGCTGCGCGAATGGATCGAAAAGGGAGCGGTTTACTCTCCCCATTGGGCGTGGACTCCCCCCCACCGACCTCATCGCCCAAAGGTCGCCCAGTGGGACTGGGTCCGGAACGGGATCGATTCGTTTGTGCTTTCCGCATTGGAACGTCGAGGGATGAAGCCGTCCCCGGAGGCAGATCGGGCGACCCTGGTTCGACGATTGTCGCTCGATCTGACCGGACTTCCGCCATCCACCGAAATCACGGAAAGCTTCCTGCAGGATGCCTCGCCGGAAGCCTACGAACACCTGGTCGACCGCCTGCTTTCTTCTCCTCATTTTGGCGAGCAATGGGCCCGGCTCTGGCTCGATTTGGGTCGCTACGCAGATTCTGCCGGGTATGGGTCCGATCCTCTCCGACCCAACATCTGGCCCTGGCGGGACTGGCTGATTTCAGCCCTGAATCGCAATCTGCCGTTCGACCAATTTACCCGGGAGATGCTCGCCGGGGATTTATTACCCGGGGCAGATCAGGAGCAACAAGTGGCCACCGCCTTTCACCGGAACACCATGACCAATACGGAGGGCGGAACCGACGATGAGGAATGGCGGGTCGCAGCCGTCAAAGACCGGGCCAACGTTACCTTTCAAGTCTGGATGGGACTGACCCTGGGCTGCGCCCAATGCCATACCCACAAATTCGATCCCATTTCCCAAAAGGAATATTACTCGGTCTACGCTATTTTCAACCAGACGGAGGACAACGACCAACCGGATGAATCCCCGACCCGGCCCCTCCGAACCCAGAACCAAGCCAGGCGGGTGGTGGAAATCGACCGGGAGATTGCCGAGGGGGAGACCCAACTCAACCATCCCGCCCCGGAACTCAAGGATCGGTGGGAAACGTATTCCGGACCTCCCGGACTGCTTTTTGAATTGGAGAAATTACGTCGGGAGCGGCGAACCCTTTCTTACGTCTCCCTCCCGGTGATGAAGGAACTGCCGTCAGAAAAATGGCGGGTCACCCATGTTTTGAACAAGGGCAATTACCTGGATCCTGGCCAGGAGGTTCAACCCGGTCTTCTCTCTGCATTTCACCCCTTTCCCAATTCCCAACCCACCAACCGGCTCGGATTGGCCGCGTGGCTGACCGCTTCGGATAATCCGCTGACGGCGCGGGTCTCCGTCAACCGGTTTTGGTCCCGATTAATGGGACGGGCTCTGGTTGAGACGGAGGAAGACTTTGGAACCCAGGGCTCCCTCCCCTCCAACCAGGATCTGCTCGATTGGCTGGCCGTGACCTTTCAGTCGAAGGGCCCCGGCACCCGCGAGGAACCAGCGTTAAATTGGGATTTCAAGGGGCTCGTCAAACTCATCGTCGAATCTGCCGCCTACCGGCAGTCCTCGTCCGCCGATCCCGTGCTCCTGGAAAAGGACCCATTGAATCGTTGGTATGGTCGGGCCGCCCGGCGACGGTTGGATGCCGAGACCATTCGTGACCAGGCGCTTGAACTGAGTGGCCTGCTCAGCAGGAAGTTGGGCGGACCCAGCGTCTACCCGTATCAACCGGAGGGACTCTGGCGGGCCGCATTCAATGGCGAACGCACCTGGCAGACCAGCTTGGGAGAGGACCGCTATCGACGGGGACTTTATACGTTCTGGCGGCGGACGGTTCCCTATCCCAGCATGGCCGCTTTCGATGTTCCCAGCCGTGAAAGCTGCACCGTCCGGCGGATCCCCAGCAACACCCCGTTGCAGGCTCTGGTCACCTTGAATGATCCGGTTTTTATGGAGGCAGCCCAGGCCCTGGGACGGCGACTGGCAAATCGCCCGGGAACGGTGAGCGATCGAATCCGATGGGGCCTCCAACGAGTCCAGGTGCGATCACCGAAGGACTCTGACGTTGGCGTTCTTGCCGGGCTTTGGGAAAAAGAAGTCACAGACTATCGCCAACGACCTGACGATGCACGACGGGTCGCCTCCGAGCCGTTGGGCCCCATTCCGGTAGGACTGGACGAGGCCGAAGCCGCCGCATGGACCGAAGTCGCCAATGTGTTGCTGAATCTGGATGGAATTCTCACCCGCAGCTGACCGGCGTCACCTCAACCGCATGGCCATCGTTCCCTCCTCGACATCCTCGAAGCGCTGGAGATGGATTTTCCCCGCTGCCCTTGCCATCGGTGGCGTCATCGCCATCCGGTTTTTGCCCATTCAAGTCTGGCTTCGCCAGCTGCTTGACTGGGCTGCCGCTTCCGGCCCTGTCGGCGTAGGTCTATTCATCCTGACCTATGTGATGGCGACGGTCCTTTTGATTCCCGGCTCCATCCTGACTCTGGGTGCAGGAGCGGCCTTCGGAGTTGTCTGGGGTTCGATCTATGTCTCGGTCGCCTCCCTGCTGGGAGCAACCGCAGCGTTTTTGATCGCGCGCTATCTGGCCGGAAATCTGGTCCGAAGCCGGATTGAATCCCATCCGAGCTTCGCAGCCATTGACCGGGCGATCGCCCGTAGCGGTTGGCGGGTCGTGGGACTGACCCGACTTTCCCCGCTCTTTCCATTCACCTTCCTCAATTACGCCTTCGGATTAACCCGGATATCCCTGCCCGAATACATGGTGGCGTCCTGGATTGGGATGATGCCGGGCACGATTCTGTATGTGTATCTCGGTTCCCTGGCGCAGGCAGCCGTTGGCGCCCGAAGCCGCAAGCCGGTTGAATGGGTGCTGTATGGATTGGGACTGGTCGCAACGGTGGCGGTCACCGGGCTGATCACCCGGCTGGCCCGAACCGAGCTCCGGAAATCGATCCCCGCCTGAGTCCCGGCTTTAGAACCCGAGTCTCCCATGGAAAATCCCCCGTCCCGGATCCTGCCCTGGGATGTCCACAACCAGCGATTGGTCGACCAGGTGCATCCGTCGGATTGGGTGAATCCAAAACCAAAGGGAAGGTACAATCTGGTGGTGATTGGGGCCGGGACCGCGGGACTCGTCACCGCTGCAGGTGCTGCGGGGTTGGGTGCCCGAGTCGCCCTGATTGAACGCCACCTGATGGGCGGCGATTGTCT
>CAIPFS010000463.1 GCA_903864375.1 uncultured Verrucomicrobiota bacterium | reverse complement strand
GATTGGTATGGCACCGACCTCATTGTCTTTTGGGGGGCCAACCCCGCCAATGATCAACCGGTGACCACGAAGTACCTGCACGAAGCCCGTGCACTGGGGACAAAGGTCGTCCTGGTCAATCCCTACCTGGAACCCGGTATGAAGCGCTATTGGGTGCCGTCGACCGCCCCCAGTGCCCTGTTTGGAACGGGCATTGCCGACTGGTGGTTTCCGGTCTCCCAGGGAGGGGATATCGCGTTCATTTATGGAGTCCTCAAAATCCTTGCGGCAGAAAACGGACTGAACCACGAGTTCATTGCCCGACACACGACCGGATGGGACGAACTGGCCAGGGAACTGGATCGCCATGAGTTTGGCGACCTGGAACGGCTGAGCGGGCTTCCCCGGGCGGCCATGGAGCAATTGGCGCGCCTGCTGGCGGGCGCCAACAACGCCGTTTTCGTCTGGAGCATGGGCATCACCCAGCATGCCAGCGGCGGAGATGGGGTTTCGATGGTGCTGAATCTTGGGCTCGCTCGTGGCTATGTGGGGCGGGAAAAGAACGGGTTGGTTCCCATCCGCGGTCACAGCTCGGTTCAGGGAGGGGCGGAGATGGGGTGTTACTCCACCGCCTTGCCCGGGGGCAAGCCCCTGACGCCGTATAATCTCGCCGCCCTCTCGGCTCAATACCAGTTTCCAATTCCCGATTGGCCCGGCCTCAATTCGGTCGAAATGGTGGAGGCCGCCGGACGAGGGGAACTGGATGTCCTTTACTGCCTGGGCGGCAACTTCCTGCGGACCCTGCCCGATCCCATGGCCGTGGCCCGGAGCCTTGAAAAGGTGCCGTTGCGCATTCACCAGGACATTCTGGTGACCGATCAGATGCTCCTCGACCCCGCGGAAGAGGTTCTTCTGCTCCCTGCACAGACCCGCTACGAACAGTCCGGAGGAGGCATTGAAACCACGACCGAACGCCGCATTGTCTTTTCACCGGAAATTCCTCGTCCGTTGGGGGAAACCCGGGCGGAGTGGCAGATTTTGCGCGAGATAGCGGCGGAGGCCTGGCCTGAGCGGGCCCAATGGCTGGGCTGTGAGACGGGGCAACGCATCCGCGAGGAGATCGCCCGGACGGTTCCCTTTTATGCGGGATGCGAGACCTTGAGGAAGACCGGGGACGCCATCCAATATGGCGGACCACGCCTCTGCGATGACGGACAATTTCCAACCCCGGACGGCAGAGCCCATTTCAAGGTCGTACCCCTCCCGGAATCCAAGGCGGGGCCGGAGGCTCCCACGGAGGCGACACCCCGGTTCATTGTTTCAACCCGGCGTGGAAAGCAGTTCAACACCTTGATCTATGCGGAGGTGGACCCATTGACCGGTGCCGGACGCGATGCGGTGTTCATGAGTCCCGACGATGCCGCCATGCTCGGAATGGCCAACGGCGCTCCTGTCCAGTTGCGGAACCAACTGGGCACCTATGACGGCACGGTGTTCATCTCTCCCGTTGCGCCCGGAAACCTTCAAATACACTGGCCGGAAGGCAACGTTATTCTCCCCGGCGGCGTGACCGACCCGACCAGTGGCGTGCCGGATTACAACACCATGGTGACCGTCCATTCGCGACCTGCATCCAATGAGAGGCGGTTCGTTTCGTTGGGAGATCAACCGTCGGCGTGACGGAATCTGTCACCGGCGGTGCAAACTTTACCGGCGTCCGGTTTGTTCCAGCCATTTCACCAGTTCTGCCGGGTGATCGGTCTGGAATCCCCGCAGGCCTGAATCCCAGATCATCTGCCAATAGGCCGGATTTTCATCGCTGCGTTGGATATCGGGCCAAACCCGGACCTGCAGGGCTTCCAACCGTCCCAGCCATTTTTGCTCCGGTGCCTGGTCCACCACGTCCGGATGGTACCGTTCGACAAAGGCCTTCATCACCGCGAAATTCGTTCGCGCCCGTTCGGGAAAGCTGGTGATGATGGGTAATTCCGGAGCTATCCGCCTCCATTCGGCCAACCCCGAATCGCTGTCGTAAATCAAAACGGATCCCGCCATGCCGGTGGCACGGATGATGTCGGCGGTCACGGCTCGATCTCCGGACTTGAAGTCGACATAGACGTGAATCCGGCCCTTCGCCAGCTTGAGGGCTTCTTCGAAGAGCGGAATCCGCGAGGGCGGCACTTGGGGCAGTTGACGGCTTTGGACCTTGAGCCTCGAAAGCTCGTCCCACGAAAGGTCGGCGACACTTCCGTGTCCGTCGGTCATGCGGTCCACGGAGCTGTCATGCATGATCACGTACCGGCCATCGAGACAGCGCCGCACGTCCATTTCGGTGAAATCGGCCCCGGCGTCGATGGCACCCTGAACGGCTTCCAGGGTATTTTCGTGATGCAGCAGATGTTCCCCACGATGGGCAATGACCACGGTCGCGTGCCGGAGGGGGGGTAATTCTGCTCCGAGTGTGAAGCGGCCCAGAACTCCAAGAAGGCCCAGGAGGATGAGGACCCGGTGCGGGCGCCCCCTGAAGGTCGGTGGGCATGCCGATGAGTCGGGCATGGTGAAAAACGGGATGGGTTGTCCAAAGTTCACAAGCCGGGACCATCTCTGGTTCTCAAACCCTTGTCCACTCTGCGGAAATCCAGCACTCCCGGGTT
>CAIPFS010000462.1 GCA_903864375.1 uncultured Verrucomicrobiota bacterium | reverse complement strand
GATTATGACTCTGCTCACTCCCACCCATCGTACGGTCTCCTACCCGGTCAGCCCTCTGGCATCGCTGCTGAGCCTGACCCGGGATTTTGACCGGTTGTTTGAAACCGCGGCTCAAGCCCGGGATACTCAGGTGGCCTTCGTTCCTTCGGTTGAACTTCGTGAGAATGTCGACCGGGTTCAAGTCATCCTGGAGCTTCCTGGTGTCGATCGCAGCGCCGTCTCCGTGACGTTCCATGACGGCGTTCTCACCATCAGCGGTGAGCGCAAGCCGGAGGCTCCGGCTGAGGGCGAAGTCGTCCGCAGCGAACGGAGCTATGGACGGTTCGAGCGCCAGGTCAATGTTGCCTATCCGGTCGATTCTTCCAAGATCGTCGCCGGCTATAAGGACGGTCTCCTGACCGTGACCCTGCCCAAAGGTCCCGAGGCGCGCCCCAAGACGATTGACGTGGCCGCTAATTGATCGCCGCATTTGCTCCATCAGCCCGTCGAACCTGTGTTCGACGGGTATTTTTTTTCGGTCATCGCTCCAAGACCAACCCGCGCTCCTCGTTCTTCAGCTCCCTCCACTCGCCGGAGGCCAGGGAACCGAGCTTCAGGCCACCGATGGACACCCGGAGCAGCCGGAGTGTGGGGTGTCCCACCGCTGCTGTCATGCGTCGCACCTGTCGGTTTTTTCCCTCGTGCAGTTCGAGGCCAATCCAACAATCCGGCACGGTCTTTCGGAACCGGATGGGGGGAATCCGTTCCGGAACCTCCGGCGCGGGCTCCAGACGCCATGCCCGCAACTTCCGGGCCCGGTATTCCCCCATTTGCAGTCCACTCTGAAGTTGCTTGAGCGCTTCATCGGAGGGAATCCGCTCCACCTGCGCCCAATAGACGCGGGGATGGCCCTGGGATGGATCGAGCAGTCGGTGATTGAGCCCGGCTTCATCGCTGAGCAATAGCAATCCCTCTGAATCGGCGTCGAGTCGACCAAGGGGATACACACGGGGGGGGAATCGGAATTCAGCAAGCGGTCGGTTGGGCGACCCGTCGGGAGTGAATTGGGACAGGACTCCGTACGGTTTATTGAACGCCAGAAGCACTTCCCCATCAAAAGGAGCATTCTGTATCGAAAACCAGAACAATTTGGTAGCCGAGGGGGTCCTTTTCACGTCAGAGACGTGATTGACTGAAATCGCCGCTTTCCAACCCGAATCCTCCATCTCATGATAACCGCCGAAGTGAACGTCGCGGCCACCAAGCAACCTTCCCTCCAGCGCGAGGTTACCATCCGTAACCGGCAGGGGGTCCATGCCCGTCCCTCTTCACAATTCGTCAAACTCGCGGCGAAACACGGTTGCGATGTTTTTGTCGAAAAAGATGGGGAGACCATCAATGGGAAAAGCATCATGGGACTTTTGATGCTGGCAGCGGGTCCGGGCAGCCGGCTTCGGATCACCTGCGAAGGAGAAGGCGCGGAACAAGCATTGCGCGACCTGGTCACCTTGGTGGAAAACAAGTTCTGGGAAGAGTAAGGGATGGCGCATGTCGGACTTTGATATCCGCTATGTATC
>CAIPFS010000461.1 GCA_903864375.1 uncultured Verrucomicrobiota bacterium | reverse complement strand
GGCAGCGGCTCGAGACTCGCTGGATCAAGGTCCGTGCCGGAATGACCACGCCGGATGAGGTGGTCTATTGCACCGCGCTGTAGGTGCCGTCGGCGGCAACCGCGGCGCAGCACTTCACGCCGCTTTGGACCGGGTGGCGGTCCAACGCTCCCGCAGGGTCAGGATGGCTGGAAGGGAGGTCAGGGCGGCGATCATGCAGGCGGCGGTCCCTGTGGCCATGATCCAGCCCAGGCTTTGGATGCCCTGGTGGTCGCCGAGGATCAGGCTTCCGAATCCAACAATGGTGTTGAGTCCCGACACCACCACCGCTTTGCCGGTGCTCTTGCTGAAAATTCCCGGACTCCGTTACTCAGCGTAGCGGTTGAGCATGTGAATGCCATTGGTCACACCGATGCCAATCACCAGGGGCAGCATCATGATGTTGGCTGGATTAAAGGCCAGATGGGTCCACCCCATGAATCCAGTCACCCAAAGAGTCCCGATGCCCACGGGAATGAGGGAGAGAATCACGCTGGAAAAGCTGCGGAAATGATACAACACCAGGAGGACAATTGCGCCCAACGCCCACCAGGCCGCCTCGATATAGGAGGTTCGAAGGAGTTCGGTGTAATAAAACAGCTGGACGGGTGTCCCAGTCACATTGGGATCGACCGACTGAAGTTCCCTGACAAAGATTTCCTGGGGAGCCCGCTCCCAAACGTCCGTTTTGGGATAGACCTGAATCAACTGTTTCCCGGTTCTTCCAATGAAGCGATTGCGCAGGGAAACGGGAAGGTCATCGACCTTGAGTCCGGACGAATCATCCTGGGTTCGCAAAACGTCAAAGGTGTCGCGAAGATCGTTAAACAATGCGAGCTGATAGGCCCCGAGCTTGTCGGCGCGGTCCGGACGCAACTGGGAATCTCCGGTGAACATGGCCGTCCGGAGGCTTTTGACGTTGGCAATCAAGTCCCGGAGGTCCGCGAGCAAATTGGTTTCACCTGCCGCGATGACTTCGTCCACGGCCAGCAGCAGGTAGCCGTTCAGGCCATAGAGGGTTTGATTCAGATTGACCAGGTCGACCGGTGTCGGGTCTGGTTCGGCAAAGTGGAGGCCCAGGGTGGTGGCCTTGACCCCGTGGATGAGCTGGAGTCGGTTTCCCGGGGGGTCCGCCAGGAAGGTGGCCATGGAATCGATGCTCTTGACGCTGGGAAGGTTTGTCAGCAGGTGCTGGAGCCGAACGGCCTGGTCCAGATTAGTGGCCACGACAGCGCCATACAGGACCGACTTTTCCGATGACTTCACCAGTTTCTTTTCAAAGGCCACTGATGCCAGGCCTTTGCTCTGCATGTTCAGCAGATTGTAGTCAAATTTGACCTGCAACGCCGAAACCGCGGCCACACCGCACAAGGCGGCGGTGATGCCCAGGACCCACCAGGGCCGGCGAAGCCACGACTGTTCGACACGGGTTCGAAATTCATCGCCGGCCGTTGTGGTGTTTCCCGTTCCCCTGGCCGCCGCCGCCAAGTCCAGGGCGTTCTGTTTTCCCCGGAGCAACATCACCGGGAGCAGGGTCAGCATGGGGATCAGACAGATGACCATTCCACCGCCGGTGATCACCCCCATTTCTTGAATTCCGCGAAAATGGGTCAGGGACATCGCGAAAAATGCGCCGGCGGTGGTCAGGCACCCCGTGAGGATTCCGTGGCCGGTATAGACCATCGCCTTTTCCATGGCGGCCTTTGGGTCCCTGCCCAGGCGAATTTCCTCCTCGTAGCGGGTGATCAGATGGACACCGTAATCGATGGCCAGTCCGATCAGCATCGGCACAAACGTGATGGTCAATATGTTCAGATGCCCGACGACCAGCGTGGTATACCCCATGGTGTAGCCCAACCCGATGACCAGGCAGAAGACGGCCTTTAAGGGGCGTCCGGTTCCCCGATATCCAATGATGAAAATGGCGGCGCACAACAGGAGGGATACGATCGAAGCCTTGGTGGAGTCGTTCTGGGACTGCTGCATCTCGTCGTATTCCAGTACGGGTTCGCCGGTGATACCGACATTCACCCCGGGCACTTCGGAGGTGACTTCGCGCACCAGCTCCCGGAACCGGTCGACTGCATCCTGATTGAGCTCGTCCGTGCGCGCCTTGGCTGTAACCAGGTAAATTCGACCTTCGGCAAACGTGACGTATTTGTCCCGTTCAGCTTCGTCTCCGGCACCAAACAACGCGTCAATGCCGGGGGAGGGTGGCGTGCCCGGTCGACCCAGGCTTTCCTTGGCTCGTTGAACAATCCGGGTGAGGGCGGGAAGGGCCTTCAACAGGGAGGTCGTGGAGGCGTTGGTTTCCCGACTGCTCGTTCGGATCGTGGTGTTGATCCGCTGAAAAAGGGTCACCAGATTGGAGGCTCCTCCGAACTGCTGGATGAACGGCTGGTAATCGACCAGCGTTTGTTTCAGATCAAACAGGTTGGTCTCGGGGACAAAGAGAAGGGCTTTGCGCCCCAGCATCTTCAGGTCCCCTTTGTAAAAGACGTCGGTGAAGAGGTTGGACGGGTTGGCCTGGGTGGACAGCCGGTCGAGGCGGCTGCCGAGCCGCTCGACAAACTGCCGGTTTTTCTCGGCATTTTCGGATTCCACGACACAAACCAGGTCATCCTGTCCCGGAAATTCATCTTTCAAGGCCAGAAAATTCCGGTGGTACGGCTGGTCGGACCCCACCAGGGCATTTCGGTCGAGGTCAAACTCCAGATGGGCCACGGTGAACCACACGCAGGCACCAAAAAGTGCCAATTGTGGCCATACGAACCAACCGGGGCGGGCAATGACACCCCTGGATAGGGCGGTCAATAACCGGACCGTGAATGAATGGGACGCAGCAGACATCGCGTAAGTCGCGAAGGTAGTCCGAATGCGGGAAAAATGGAAACAGGACCGTTGAACTTGAGCCCATCCGGGCTGTGGTTGCCACGTGACCCGGCACGGATTGTATCGAATGGACCGTCCTCGAGTGCGGGACTAAGGCCTCCAGGCAGCCCGGCT
>CAIPFS010000460.1 GCA_903864375.1 uncultured Verrucomicrobiota bacterium | reverse complement strand
TCTTAGCTGAAGGCCAACTCGGACATTCCCCCCAGACTAATGGAAGCGGCGATCCTTTCCAATCCAGGACCAGATCGGGACGAAAATCACTCGACGCCATTCCAATCGGGAACTAACCCCATCAGCGAAACGTTCGATCACCCCTGTGCCTCATTTTGACTCCAACTTCCTTGAGCGCGTCCGAAATGCCAGCGACGTGGTTGAGATCATAGGGGCGTGTGTCCCCCTCAAGCGGGCGGGAGTCAATTTCGTCGGTTTATGCCCCTTTCATAAGGAAAAATCCCCTAGCTTTAACGTAAACGCCCAAAAGCAGATTTTCCACTGCTTTGGCTGCCAGACCGGTGGTGACGTCTTCAAGTTCATCCAGCTTTACGAGAGCATCACCTTCCCGGAATCCGTGGCCCGTCTGGCGGAACGGGCACGGATTCCAATGGAAGGCGATACCCATCCAGGAGCGCAACAGGCGCGGGGACTCAAAGACAACCTTCTCAAGCTTCACGAAGGGATCTGTCAGCGCTGGCAGCATTGCCTGGCCAGCGAGGCTTCCGGACAAATCGCCCGCGATTATCTGGCGAAACGAGGACTTCCTTCGGACGCCATCCGGGAGTTTCGCCTGGGTGCGGCCCCGGAAGCCTGGGATGACACGGTCAACTGGGCTCGATCCAAAGGGTACGAGCCGGCATTGGTCGAACAGGCGGGACTCATCATCCCACGGGAAACCGGAGGCCACTACGACCGATTCCGGGGACGATTGATGTTCCCGATTTGCGACGAGCAGGGACGGGTCATCGCCTTCAGCGGCAGGATTCTCACGGGCGACGAAAAAATCGCCAAGTATGTCAACTCCCCCGAGACGGCCATTTTCACCAAGGGCAAGGTTCTGTTTGCCCTGGACAAGGCCAAACGGGCCATCCTGGATGCCGGACACGCCGTCATTTGCGAAGGCCAGATTGATACCATTGCCTGCCATGTGGCGGGGGTCCGAAACGTTGTGGCTCCGCAGGGCACCGCCCTCACCGCTGACCATGCCCGGATATTGAAACGCTACGTCAACGAAGTGGTGCTGTGCTTCGATGGGGACGGAGCGGGAACCAAGGCTGCGGTCCGATCCCTGGATGATCTCCTCGCTTCCGGCCTCGCCATCCGCGTGGCCGGCATTCCCCCACCGGACGACCCGGACAGCTACCTGAAAGCCCACGGTGCGGAGGCGTTCCAAGCCATTCTCAAGAGGGCGGACGGCTACTTTGACTTTCTCCTCCGTTATTTGTGTCAGCAGAATGATCTGGGTACCGACCGGGGACGGACGACCGTTGTCCGGGCGATGGCGGAGGCGGTTCACAAAACCGGAAGTGCCGTCCTCGTCGACACCTATGCCCAGAAGACCAGCCAGCGCCTGGGAGTCGCCGTTGAGGCGGTCCGGATGGAATTTCGCAAGGTCCGGATGGCCACAAGCCCGCGTCCGGAGGTGGAATCCAGAGACGACGAAACCGTTGACGCCCCCCCGCCCCGCCCCCCTCAAGCCGAACTGTGGCTGCTACGGCTGCTCCTCTTGACCCCGGATCTGACGGACTTTGCCATCAATCACCTGGATCCGGCCTGGATCACCGACGAACGGGTTCGACGGATTGTGGCGGTTCACCTGTCTGAAACACCGTCAGTGGCGGTCCTTCTGAACACCTTTGAAGGTGACGGTGGCCTATCCCATTTCATCAGTGAGGCCGCCAGCGAACAGCGTTCCATTCCGGAACCCGAAAAGCAGTTGATCGACGTCATTCTCAAGCTGCGGAATGCCTCGATCGACCGTCAGATTGCCGGGTTGACGAGCCAACTGGTCGACTCCGGTCTGACGGACGACGAGCGGATGGAGGCCCTGGGGATGCAACAGAGGCTGCGCGCGGAACGACGGGCCCCGCTGGTGCCCCTGGATGGTGGAAGTTCGATGGAATCGGAGCTGCCCTGAAGAAAAACAGCCCACCCCTGAGGGGGGCGGGCTGTCACCCTGGACCTTGGTCCAG
>CAIPFS010000459.1 GCA_903864375.1 uncultured Verrucomicrobiota bacterium | reverse complement strand
TCCCGGAAGGCCCGGCAGGCAGCGGCGATATCCGGGCTTTGCAAGATGGCGGAGACCACGCAGATGCGCGTGGCGCCTGCCCCCAGAACCTCGTCGAGCCGACCTGGATCGATTCCCCCGATCGCGAACCAGGGAACCGGAATGTGGCCGGACGCCCAGCGGACGTAATCCAGGGTCACCGGACGGGCGGTGGGTTTGGTGCCGGTGCCCCAGACCGGTCCGACCGCCAGATAATCGGCCCCGGCGGCGATGGCCCGGTGAGCTTGTTCCGGCGCATGAGTGCTCAATCCAATCTCCGGACGGCCCGACAGACCGCGAAGCTGTTCCACCTTCTGCCAGCCGGCATCAAAGAAGTCCTCCTGTCCCAGATGGCAAACCTCGGCTTCCAACCGGCGCGCCAGATCGAAATGATCGTTGATGACCAGGCGGACCCCGGCGGCCCGGGTGACCGGAAGAACCTTTTGCGCAAGCCCTTCGACCTCGATGGCCGATGCACCCTTCGCCCGCAATTGAATCAAATCGCTTCCGCCATCGCACAGGGCACGGGCCACCTCACCCGCATCCCGGCCTGCCAGGTAGGCGGTATCGACAAAGGTATAGAGGCGGCAATCGGCGAGCGGTTTCATCCGGGAAACTCCACAGATCCGATCAGGTGGCATCCAGCTCCCCCAGCAACTGCTCCATCTCCTCCAGGGGGCCCTCATGGTGCTGGGCAACGGCCAGGTCGCGGGCCTTCAAGAAGGAACTGCGGGCGGGCCCGGTCCGACCCAGGGCCAGATGACATTTACCGATCAGAATCTCGACCATCATCCAGTCGGGTTTGGCGGTCAGGGCTGGCGTGAACTGCTCCAGGGCCTGCTCGAATTCACCTTGATCGAACAAGGCTTTACCGAGGCTGAAACGGGCCAGTTCATTGGTGGGATACCGGGCCACCATTTCCCGCTGACGAACAAGGGGGTCCTTCATGAACAGCTACTCGTGTGTTTTTGAACGGCGTCTGAAAATGCCCAGGGCGGTTCGGGTCAGATCGTTTGCCTGGGGAAGTTTCATCCAGTGCGACAAGGCAAGATAGGCCACGGATGCGAGGCCAATGGGGACAAAAACCGCTCCCAGGCGTTGCAAAAAATGAGCGTGTCCGACCCAGGCCTCCCATTGCAACTGGGTCACCCAGGCCGTTCCAGCCGCAACGACGGCGGCACCCGCCACCGACGCGGCATTTCCAGCGAGCTCGAACAGGGAAAACTTGGGCAAAGCCCGTCGCAAGGCGTAAAAGAGAAATCCCGTATTGGCTATCGCGCTCGCCGAATTGGCCAGACCCATCCCGGCCTGATAGAGGTAGGGGATCAGGCAAAAACCAAGGATCAGGTTCAGTGCCAGGCAGGCCACCGAAATCACCATCGGGGTGCGGGTATCCCCCAGCGCGTAAAAGGCCCGGGCGACAATGTTGTTGAGGGAAAAGGCAATCAAGCCCGGGGCCAGACATCGGAGCGCCACGGCGGTCAGACGGGTGTCGGCATCCCGGAACGCCCCATGCTGGAACAAAAGTCGAATCATGGGTTCGGCCAGGACCAGCAACAGGACCGTGGCCAGACCGTTGATAAAAATCAGTTGCTGCATGCCCTCCCGCAGTGTCGCCCGAAACTCGGGAAACTTGCGGGCAACCGCCAGATGACTGAGCTCCGTCAGGAGGTAGGTGGCCAGAGACACGCCCACGACACCCTGGGGAAGCTCCATCAGACGGACGGCGAAATTAAACGACGAGATGATGTGTTCACCGGCGTGCAACGCAATCATGGAGGTCAGCATCACGTTGATTTGATACGTCGCCACGCCGATGGTTGCCGGGGCCATCTTACGAACCACCTGTCGAACGGTCGGATCGTGCCAGGGATGGACCCAGCGATATCGGAAGCCCTCCCGGTGCAGGGACGGCAATTGGACGGCAGCCTGACATAAACCGGCCAGCACCAACCCAGCGGCAAGCCCGTAGACCTGGTCCCATTTCTCCGGACCAAACAGGGGGGCCAGAAAATAGACCGAACCGATCATGACCAGGCTGAGAATCGCCGTTCCAAGCGCTGGAAGGAAAAAGTGCCCGCGCGCATTGAGGATGCCGATGAACACGGCCGCCAGGCAGGCCAGCCCGACATAAGGAAACATCCAGCGCAGAAGCGATGCGATGAGCTCGTGCTTCGCGGTCATCGGCACGAAATGGATGGCGATCGTCAGGCCGACGAGCACGAGAACAACGAGCACCCCTGTCACCGCGATGAGACCAGAGATCACGGCATTGACCCCCCGCCATACCGCCGCTTCATCAGCTTCCGCCTCGTGGGCCTTGAAAATGGGGACAAACGCCGCCGTCAACGCTCCCTCCCCGAGGAGACGGCGAAAGAGATTGGGGACTTGCAGGGCGAAGAGGAAACAATCAGCGACAAAACCGGTTCCCATGAAACCGGCATAGGCCGATTCCCGCAGGAAACCGAGTACGCGACTGATGAGCGTGGCGGCCGCCACCGCCCCCGACGATTTGATGAGCCTCGACATTCAGCCGGGCTAAACCGTCAGGATTTCTTTTTCCTTGTGGGCCAGATGCTGGTCGACCTTGACGATGAAGTCATCCGTCAGTTTCTGAATATCCGTTTCTGCTCCCTTGATGCCGTCCTCAGAAACCCCCGCGGTTCCCTTCAGCTTCCGCACCGCTTCAATGGAATGACGGCGTTCGTTGCGGACCGCCACCCGTCCGTCTTCGGCCATCTTTTTGCAGATCTTGATGTACTCCTGCCGGCGTTCGGCACTGAGTTCCGGCAGGACGATACGGATGTATCGACCCTGGGTCACCGGACTGAGGCCGAGGTTTGCCGCCTGAATGCCCTTTTCAATGGCCTTCATGTTGGTGGAATCAAACGGCTGGATCATGAGCATGCGGGCTTCCGGAGCCGAAATGGTGGCCAACTCTTTCAGGCGCATGGGCGACCCGTAGGCATCAATCATCACGTTTTCAACCAGGCCCGGGGAGGCTTTTCCCGTGCGAACACCGGCAAACTGATGGAGCACGTGCTCCTCGGTCTTGATCATCTTTTCCTCGGTATCGAGGAGAATTTCATCGATGGACATAAAAACTCAAATCGAACTGGGAGGTCGAACTAGGAGGTGACGATGGTGCCGATGGGTTCACCGCGAACCACCCGCATCAAATTGTGCGGCTTGAAGAAATCGAACACGATGATGGGCATCTTGTTTTCGCGGCAGAGGGCGAAGGCTGCGGCATCCATGACCTTCAAATTCTGGTTGAGCGCGTCGTCGTAGGTCAGTTGCTCGTACCGTTTGGCGTCGGAAAACTTGTGCGGGTCCTTGTCATAAATTCCGTCGACCTTGGTGGCCTTCAACACCGCGTCCGCATTGATCTCATTGCCCCGCAAGGCAGCCGCCGTGTCGGTGGAGAAATAGGGGTTGCCGGTGCCCGCCGCAAAAATAACCACCCGACCTTTTTCCAGGTGCCGGACGGCCCGACGCCGGATAAACGGTTCGGCGATTTGAGTCATGGTGATGGCGCTCATCACCCGGGTGCTGACACCGGTCTTTTCGAGCGCATCCTGCAAGGCCAGTGCATTGATCACCGTCGCCAGCATTCCCATATAGTCGGCCGTGGCCCGCTCAATCCCTTTCGAACTCCCCTGCAACCCACGAAAAATGTTGCCTCCGCCCACCACGATCACGACCTCCACCTTCAGGTCATGCACCTCCTTGACCTGACGGGCCATGTCATGGACAGACTCCGCGTCAATTCCCTGGCCTTCCTCCCCTCCCAGCGCCTCGCCGCTGAGCTTGAGCAGAATCCGTCGAAAACGGGTGGGAGCGGCATCGGAGGTAGGAGTCGTCATCGGGAATTGGATTAAACAGGGAGCCCCCCCGCACGTCAAACCCTTGTCCCCGTCGATGATCCCAAGGAAGCTCACCCCGTGAATCGCAGAACCTTCCTTGCGTTAACGCTATCGACAGCAGCGACGGCCTCTGTCCGTTCGAAAACGGAACGTTGGAACACTCCCGATATTCTCGTGGTCGGTGGAGGTCTTGGAGGGTGTGCAGCCGTGTTGGCCGCGGTGCAGACGGGTCGCCGGGTCCTTCTGGCGACGGAAGGAGAGTGGCTCGGAGGTCAATTGACCAGCCAGGCGGCACCGCCCGATGAACACCCCTGGATCGAAACCCACGGATGCACCCGCACCTATCGAACCCTGCGAAATGCCATTCGGAACCAGTATCGCCGTGCCGGGGGACTCGCCCCCTCGTCCCAGACGATTCAGGAATTGAATCCTGGGAATTGCTGGGTCAGCCGATTGGGATGCGAACCCCGCGTCGCAGCCAATGTCCTGGAGACGCTCTTGGCCCCCTGGGTTCATCAGGGGAAGCTCCGAATCCTGCGTCACCAGAGAGCCGTCCAGGCCAGCGTTTCTCACGATCGAATCCAGTGGATCCTTATCCGGAATAGGCGGACCGGGGATGAGGCGGAAATCCGCGCCCAATACTTTTTGGATGCCACCGACCTGGGAGAACTTCTTCCCCTGACAGGGGCCGAATCGATGGTGGGGGCCGAGTCTGCTTCCGAAACGGACGAACTGCATGCACCCACCCAGGCTCAACCTTCGAGCCAGCAGGCGTTCACCTGGGCCATGGCACTGGAATATCTGCCCGGAGAAGACCATCGCACCAATCCCCCCCCGGAGTATCCGTTCTGGCGGGGGTATGTTCCCAAGACTCAACCGCCATGGACGGGCCCGCTCCTGAGTTGGGAAGGACCCAATCCCGCCACCCTTGCCCGACGTCGACTCGGATTCCATCCGTCGGGCACCACCCTCGAGCCCAACCTTTGGACCTACCGCCGGGTTCGGGACGGGAGCCAATTCCAGGCCGGACAGGGGAATCGTGACATCTCGATCGTCAACTGGCCGCAAAATGATTATCTCGGCGGACCGTTGGTGGGAGTCGATCCGGTGGAGGAGGAACGTCATCGGAACGGAGCCCGAAAGCTGAGCCTCTGCCTACTCCATTGGCTGCAAACCGAGGCTCCCCGCCCGGATGGAGGGACCGGATGGCCCGGGCTTAGGACCTGTGCCGGCGTGCTGGGGACGAAGGACGGACTGGCCCTTGCCCCCTACATCCGCGAATCACGCCGGATACGGGCCGAGTTCACCCTCTCGGAAAAACACATGGGAGTGGACCAACGTCTTTCCGGCAGGAAGGGGGAAAGCGCCGTCACCGGTTCGGAGCCGTTCCGGGATTCCATCGGGATTGGTGCCTACCGCATCGATCTCCATCCTACCCCCGCCGGAGACAACTATCTCGATATCCGTTCATTTCCATTTCAGATACCGCTGGGTTCCCTGATTCCTGTCCGACTTCAGAACCTTCTGCCCGCCGCCAAAAACCTGGGAACCACCCACATCAGCAACGGGTGCTGCCGCCTGCATCCGGTGGAATGGAACGTGGGGGAGGCCGCCGGCCATCTGGCGGCCTATTGCATCCAGGTCGCTGAGCCGCCCCGGTTCATCGGAAGCGACGCAAAGCACCTGGCCGAATTCCAAAGGCGGCTGGTGACCGCCGGGGTGGAGCTGGAGTGGCCAACGGAGAATCGAACCGTTCCACTCTAGACTCGGAGCAGCGGCGGCTGCCCGCTGAGGACAACGAGCCAAGTCCGCCGCTGAAGCCAGATCGACAGCGGCTAGAATCGGACGGCAAAACTAAGTGTCAGCACATAGTCGGCGAACGCGGCGTCACCGTGCACGTCCGTGCCCGACGCCGAGGAAGCCCGTTGATCGGCTAGGCTCCGCTCACGATTGCGGTACAAGGCAAACGGCACACTCACGTTCAAATTGTAACGCCCCTTCATCCAGACCAGGCCCGGCTCAAAGCTGATGGCAAATCCCGGACGCCGAAATCCGTCGCTGCCGCCGAGTACGTCCTCCACCGGAACACCCTCGATACGTCCGGCGGCCGTTACCGCGAGACCCCACGACGGGACGATGGTGTAGGCCAGGCCGGCCCGACCGAAATACTGGTCGGGGATGGACATGAAATGCTCATAATAGGACGCCTGCTTGGGCGTGGCGGTCACCACCCCGGGCTTGGTGGTACTGTTGTCCCGCCAGGTCAACACCCCGTTGTCGGTTTCGGGATTGAACAGATATGAGGCCTGGGCGAACCCCACCAGACGCGGAAAGAGTTCCTGGTAGGCATTGGCCTCCAAGGCAAATCCCCATCCGCCATCCCCCGGCTGGATCGATTGATCCAAGGTTTTGACCGAGGGACCGTTGGTGGAATAGAAGGTGCCGGTCAATCCGTCATCGCCCGTGGGGGCCTTCAGACTGATCCCCAACTGGATGTTTCCCTTTCGCGGAACCGTCGGGTTCCAGAGCCAGGCATAGCCACCCAACCGGATGTCTCCAATACCTGTAGACTCCGTATGATAACGGACGTTCTGCGGCGAGTAGAAAAAGGTGGAGTTGAAGGAGGATGTCGGAAATTCCGGCTTGCTCAGAACGCGCTGGGATCGCTCGGATGTTGCCACCGGCAGGGTGAAAGAAACGCTGTAACGGGGGGTCACCGCGTACTGAACTCCCAGATCGATGAAATGGGACTGGTTGATGATCTGGGTGCCGTCCACCTGGCGATAGGTCTGCTCTTCATCCCCCACAAAATGCCGATGGGAATGCAACCATCGATAGGAAATACTCGCCAGCCAGTCCCCGCCGTTCAATTCCGCGTCCTCGGGTCGGACACCCTCGGACAGGCTCAACGGATTGGCGCATCCCCGAACCGCCACACATCCCTGTGCCACCGCATTTTCCGGGGCGGCAAGCCAGCTGGCCGATAACACCCCGAGGGCAGCCAGTCGGATGGCGGATGAAGAGGACAGCGATGACGACCGTAAGGATCGACCCAGGAACCATGGATTCAGAGCAGAACGTTTCATGCGATGGCTGAATTTTGCCTTAAACGTCGACGTCCAACGCCTCGAATTGGGGTGAATAGGTCGTTTTCAGGGGCAAACCGTTGAATTTCCGGGACTGGCTGGTGAAGCCCCTTCTTTTCCTTATCGTTTCTCAGTCGTTATCCTTTTCCCCAGCGTCATCCGTTCGACACGCATTAATCCTTTCCCGGGCTCGAATTTCCGCTTTTTTGAAGGTCATGACACGTCGCCTGATCTTGGTATCGAGTCTGACTCTGGCCGGACTCCACGCGGAACCACAGGGCAGCATCGACCTGGGCGATGCCTTGCAGCAGGGAGCCGACTGGCTCAAGCAGAATCTTGATGATCGCGTCGCCGCGCAATTGCCCGAACTGGATCGACCCAAGCTCGAGCAATACCTGAAGCAATTTCAGGCGGAGATGGGTGGGGAATACGTTCTCGATCTGGCTGAGGCCAAAAGCACCGCCCACACCGTCCTGCCCGTCCTTGAGGCCACTCCCGCGCTCCGGCCCTACGCCATCTGGCTGAGAACGCGCCTCGATTATTTTGACGTGGCCGATGAACTGCGGCTTTCGGCTCCGGCTCAGCAACCGTCGGCTCCCGGCAGACCACCGACCCGCCCGCCCAATCCCACACCGCAGGCGCAGCGGATGGCATGGACCCGACAACTGAAAACGCGTCCTGCGTTGACCGGAACCCCGGCGATGGCCGAGCAGCTGCGTCCGATTTTTACCTCCGCGCACGTGCCCGGAGAGCTGGTCTGGCTGGCCGAGGTGGAATCCTCGTTCAACGCCCAGGCCCGCAGTCCGGCCGGTGCTGTCGGGCTTTATCAACTGATGCCGATCACCGCCCGCGGTGAAGGGCTCCAGCTGACTCCCAGCGACGAGCGACTGGACCCGGCCAAAAACGCCAGAGCCGCCGCGTCCCTGCTCCATTCCCTTCATCGGCAATTCCCCGACTGGCGCCTCACACTTGCCGCCTACAACGCCGGCCAGGGCCGCGTCCGGGAGCTGCTGGGCGATGATAAAAGTCGCGGCTATGACCAGATAGCCCGTCACCTTCCCGCCGAGACCCAATTATACGTCCCCAAGGTGGAGGCAACCGTCAAAGGACGGACGGGAATGAGTCTCGCTGAACTGAAGACCCCTCCTTGAACACTGGACACGGGCCGGGAGCCCGGCAGGCTTCTGCCGTGCCGGAAGTTTCCCCACGCCCGCCTGCCGAAGGTGTTCCCCGCCCAGGAGCTCCCCTGCTGGCTCCGGTGTCGATCGTGCGCGGCGTCGGGCGGGAACGGCAGCAACAACTCGAGCGGTTGGAGATCCGGACCGTTTCAGACCTCCTTTTTCACGGACCCCGCCGGTACGATGATCGCCGTCAGGTGAGTCCCATCCGGGAGGTGGTCCAGGGTCAGCCCATCACGGTCCGAGGGTCCGTCGTCGCCGCCGGCGTGAAAAAATTCCGGGGCGGATTCAAAAGCGTTTTCGAGGTCGTGCTCGACGATGGCACGGCCCGGCTGCACTGCCGATGGTGGAATCAGCCCTATATGGAACGCTTTTTTGCGGTGGGGGACCAACTCTTTGCCCATGGCAAACCGACCAGTCTAAAACCGCGGGCCATGGACCATCCGGAAACGGAAAAAATCACCGATGACGGAGATGAACAGGTCCACCTCAATCGAATCGTCCCGGTCTACCCGTCCACCGAGGGACTCACCCAACGGGCCCTTCGGCTGATGATCTGGCGGGCGATTGAAGATTTTGCGACGTCGATTGGCGAACCGACGCCCTCCCTGGTTCCCATCACCGTCGATCCTCAGGACCCCGCCCGAACCCCATGGCTTTCCCGTTCCCAGGCCGTTCGGGACCTTCACTTTCCCCCCGCCATGGCAGCCGCCGAACAGGCCCGCCGTCGTCTGGCGCTGGACGAATTTGTTGATCTGCAACTGATCATCCAGCAACGCCGCCTGAATCTGGAGCGTAAATGGCAGTCCCGCCCCTGCGGCGGAGACAACCGACTGATGAAGCCGTTCCTCGCCAGCCTGCCCTTCCGGTTGACGGGAGCCCAGACGCGCGTCCTGCGGGAATTGCGCAGCGAACTTTCCGCCACGGTCCCGATGCGCCGCCTGCTGCAGGGCGATGTCGGCTCCGGCAAATCCCTGGTGGCGGCCTGCGCCGCCCTGATGGTCGTCGAAAGCGGTTTCAACGTGGCTGTGATGGCTCCCACTGAAATCCTGGCCGAACAACTCTGGACCAATTTTCGGCGCTGGTTTGAACCCCTCGGCATCACGGTGGACCTCCGAACCGGAAATCGGAAAACCGATTTGGAACTTCCTCTTCAAGCGTCGGCACCTTCCGTCGCCCGACGGACCGAGCGGGTCGTCGTAGGCACCCACGCCCTGGTTCAGGAATCGTTCCAAATGGAGCGGATCGGATTGGTCATCATCGATGAGCAGCACAAGTTCGGTGTGGCCCAGCGGGAAACCCTGCTGCGCAAGGGCCGGAATGCCCGCGAGGCCCCCCACCTGCTGGTCATGACCGCCACTCCCATCCCGCGGACGCTGGGACTGACCCTCTACGGCGACCTCGACGTCAGCATCCTGGACGAATTGCCCGCGGGACGCGGCCAAATCCGAACCTATGTCCGGGCGCCGGAGGCCCTGCCCAAAGTCTGGGGTTTTGTCCAAACCGAACTGGCCCGGGGTCGACAGGCCTACATCGTCTATTCCCGGGTGACGGAAGCCGATCAGGAGGAAATCAAGGCCGTGACCAAGGAGTTCGCCAGAGTCCAGGCTGCTCTGGCACCGCATCCCGTGGGACTGCTCCATGGGCAGCTGCCTCCCGACGAGAAGGAGCGGGTCATGGCGGCCTTTCGCAGCGGTGCCGTGAAGGCGCTGGTGGCGACCAGCGTGATCGAAGTCGGGGTCGATGTCCCCAACGCCACCGTCATGTTGATCGAAAATGCCGAGCAATTCGGCCTCGCCCAGCTGCACCAGCTCCGGGGACGGATCGGTCGGGGCGGTCATGACTCCCACTGCATCCTCCTGGCCCGCCTGAAGACCGAGGAGGCGGCCGCCCGGATGAAGGTCATGACCGACACCTGCAACGGATTTGAAATTGCTGAGGCCGACCTGCTCCTGCGCGGCCCGGGTGAACTGGTGGGACGCGACCAGAGCGGATTACCGGATTTCCATTTTGGTCATCTGGCCCGGGATCGCGACCTGGTGGAAACCGCCCGGCAACTCGCACGAAGCCATCTGAGAGGGAGCCCGGGAGGAACCCCTCAGCTCGCGGGCAAGGCGGCCCCACCCAGACTACAGGAGACGATCTGACCCGGTCGCAAGCCCGTGTTGCCGGAGCCGTCCCCAACCACTTCTCCAGTTGAAGGGGTTCCCAGCGCGTCCGGTTGAGCGTTGTCCACGGTCGCAAGTGGATGTTCTGGAGATGGCGAACTGGCGGACTGGCGGAGGATGGCTCGCCAACAATCCATCGAGTGTAGACCCGTCATTGGGTGCACGACCACACTTTCAAGGAACCTTTCGAACGCTCACAGCGTCTATGGGAAGGTATGCTGGAATTGCTCCCCACTTCCCGATGGGATTTTTCGACCGCCGCCCATTTGCTCAATCGGGCCGGATTTGGTGGGACTCCAACTCAAATCGAAGCCTTCCGATCACTTCCATTCCGCGACGCGGTAGACCAATTGGTCGATGCATCATCGACCACGACCACGCCTCCCGACACGGGATGGGCTCGCTTCGATCCGCACCACGCCGCCGAGCGCGAGGAGATGAAATCCGCCACGCCTGAACGACGCCGTGAATTGGAACGAGCCTTTCGGCGACGGGTATCCCAATCCCAATCGGTCCCATTTTCGCAGCCCCGACATCTGGATGACGGCCAGCGCCAGCGACCGCGTCGAGAATCATGGCTGGATCGGACGCTACTTTGACCATGCCTGCTCCGGCGCCGATCCCACCGTCGGAATTGCAGTGGGGCGCTAGTCACCCCTGGCATTCAGCGCCACCACACCCAAGGGAGTGGCCGTTGAAAACCCTGAATCTCTTCATTATGTCGAAGGCGACATGGAGCGGATGGAGGCGATGGGCAGTGAAACATACTATCGCCAGCTCGGCGGCAGTCCCGAGGCCGGGATGCAGGCCCACGATACCCACAGCGGCGCGAGCATCAGAGGACTGACCGGAAGCGGTCCGGCCCAGCTGGACTCACCGCTGGATTTCCTCGAACGAACCGCAGCCGAAGCCATGTCCAGCGGGGATCGGATTCGTGAAGTATCCGCCCGGTCGCGAAATCTCATTGCCTACCCGGCATCCCGTCTGGCCACCGATCTGAAGCTGGTCGCCCGGCTGATCGCCGGTGGTCTTCGGACGCGGATATATTATGTCAGTCACGGCGGGTTCGACACCCATGCCCACCAATTGCCTACCCATCAGCGACTGCTGGGAGAACTGGGAGATGCCACCCGGGCCTTTCTTACGGATCTGAAAGCCATGAGCCATCTGGACCGCGTCGTGCTGATGACCTTCAGCGAGTTCGGTCGCAGAGTTCAGGAAAACGCCAACGAAGGCACGGACCACGGGGCGGCTGCGCCTTTGTTCATTGCCGGAGGACGTGTGCGTCCTGGAATCCACGGCGTTACACCTTCCCTCGCTCCCGGCAATCTCCTAAACGGCGACGTTCGATATTCCACCGATTTCCGGTCTGTCTTCAGCACCCTCCTGGAAGGGTGGCTTAGAACACCCGCCGCCCCCATCCTCGGCGGCGATTTTGAACGGGTGAACTTTCTTGCTTGAAGATGACATCAGGCGACCGACCAAGTAAAATATCAAGCGATAGACAGTTGTAGCCAACTGATCAGACTCGTGAAATGAGCCGGCCATTATGCGTCGTCATTGCCGGTCCCAATGGGGCAGGCAAAACGACCTTTGCGCGCGAATTTCTCCCCAAGGACCGCGGCGTGGTTCATTTCGTCAATGCTGACCTGATTGCCGGCGGATTATCACCGCTTCGTCCCGAATCCGCCTCCCTTGCGGCAGGACGCCTGTTCCTTTCTGAGTTGGAGCGGCTTGCCGCATCCCGGGCCTCATTTGCATTCGAGACCACCTTGAGCGGTCTGACCTACATTCCGCGCATGATTTGTTGGAAGGCCGGCGGGTACCGGATCGAAATCGTTTACCTCCTGCTGGCGTCGCCCCGCCTGGCCATTCGGCGGGTCGCTGCCCGGGTCAGGGAAGGCGGGCATCATGTGCCCAGAGCGGATGTCACCTGGCGCTTCATTCGGGGTTGGAAAAATTTCGAGCTTGCCTATAGTCCGCTCGCCGATTCCTGGTCTGTCTACGACAACTCGGGATCTTCGCCAAAGCTCATTGGCCAAGGACCATGAAAACACCAGATACAGCACTAAAGCCCTCCGAACTCTCCGCCGCGGTTGGTCGGGCACTTCGACGTGCCGGTAAGGTGGCCCGAAAGACCGCCCGGATGCACGGCACCTCGGTTTACGTCATGAAGGACGGGAAAATTGTCGCCGAGAAACCGTAACGGGCTCGGGCGATACCCGGGCTTCCTTCTCTTCTCGGCAAACCCTCCATTTGACAGCTCGTAAATCGTCGCGTGTCCGATGAAGGTCCAATGCGATGAGATGCTCGACAATGTTGTCGTCGGTCAAAGCCGTCGACCAGCCGTAAACCCCCTACCCTATTTCGCCCCGTTGTTCGCCACCGGAAGTGGCGGTCGATAAATGCGAAGGGCGGCGACGGGAGAGTCCGGGGTTCCGGCGATCTCCAGCACGTGCCGGGTGTTGGCAAGGCCCTGGGCCAGGGTGACGACCGTTTCCACTGCCGGGTTGGTCACTCCGGGAGACACAAATTCGTCCGTAAATCGTCCAACCACATTCCATTTGGCGACGAAGCGATCCGGCACCGGCTTGACGCCCGACAAACTCAGGGCATAGGCGACATTCCAGTCGTCCGGATCGATCTTCACCCGGCCGGAATTGGAAAGGAACGGAAGGTCGCTCCGGCCCTCCCCGTCCGGACCGGTCTTCGAGCCGGTCACGGTGAATGAAAACAACTTCTCCGTGTTGTCCAGCTTTCGGACCTCCATGGTCCACTCCTCCACCAACAATGGTTTTTCGGAACGAATCGGGGCCACCACGGGCGAATGAACCGGCCACTTGCCGTCGGGCGTCGTCAGCGCCCGGGTGAATCCATACAGTTCCGGAAAGTTGGAAGGCCGGCGTCCATCGATTCGGATCGTGGCTGGTTTTGCACTCCCCGGTTTGCAGACCACGTCGACACGATTGCCCTCAAATTCCACCCGCAGTGTTCCATTCGACCAGTGAAGGTCTCCGCCGACTGTCAGGGTCTTGACCCACAGCTCCGCCGGTGCCGGGTCAAACGTCGAATCCCGCCGAAGATACGCCTTGACGCATTCCGCCATGAAATATTCTCCGTGGGGATTGAGGTGAACTCCGTCCTTTAGCAGGGCCGATGGCTCCAGGTGCTGGTCCAGGAGATAGGCTTTCCAAAGGGTCCGTTGGTCGCACAATTCCGTCCCATATTTTCGAGCCAGCGACGGCAGCCAGTTGTGGTTCATGAACGCATCCCATTTTCCGCTCTGGATGGGAACCCTGGCCGGATCGGTCTCCTCGGTCAGGTCCGCCGGTTTATTGACATGATCGGTCTGCATCAGGATCTCGGCGGTGGTCCGCTCCCGGGTGCGGCGGATGATGTCCTCGTATTTGTCGTGGGCACCGTAGACATGAAAAATCAG
>CAIPFS010000458.1 GCA_903864375.1 uncultured Verrucomicrobiota bacterium | reverse complement strand
CTTCCAAATCGCCATGCCGAGAACAAACCCTTGCCCTTCGATTCGCCCTTCCAGCCGCTATTTCATCACTTTCCACCCCCGCTTAACTGGACACTACTGCGGTAGACCGCGGGGTTGCGTCACGTCCTTGGTTTCACAGACATTTCTGGAAAACTTTGGTCCGATCGCTCAATTTCGAGGTAGACCACTGTGGAACCTGAAGTCGAAGCCTATGTCATCACTCTTTCCATCGATTTGTTTATCCCGGATTTTGGACCGGGCGGGAGCCCCCGGATGGCTGCGGCAGGGCGGGGCGCTTTCGGGCCTGTTCATGGGCATTCGGGCAGTTCTGCTTCTGATTCTGTTTTTCGTCGGGATCTTTTCCCGGGCTGCTGCGGATGGCATCCCTGAGCCCAGTCTGGTGATGTACGGTCTCGTGACCGACGCCTCGGGCGTTCGTCAAACCAATGGCACCCTGACGATTTCAATCAAGCGGACCGATGGGCTTCCGACGCTCAAGGTTTCCGCGATCCTGGGTGATGTGAATGGTCAGTTTTCCTATGCGCTGTTCATCCCGGTCGAGACCGAAACCCCGGGGTTTCCAGTAACCGCTTCCGATCGTCTCCGGCTCACCGCCGGTCTCCTGACCTACGACCGGACCGGGGTCACCCTTAATGGGACCAACATCCTTTATGTCGATAGCACACAAACCAGTTTGAAGGTCACCAGTGCCGACCGGGGACGTCTGGAACGGGCCGACTTCTCCCCCAATGGAGCCTCCGCCTACGACAGCAATGGCCTGTTGAAAAGCTGGGAATTGCGCTATTTCGGGCGTTTGGGAGTCGATCCCCAGGCGGATCCCGATGGCGACGGAATGCCCAACCTCGATGAAATGCTGGCGGGAACCAGTCCCATCGATGCCGCCTCCCGTTTCGCCTTCCAATCCGTGTCACCAGACACGGGCGGGGGAATCCGGGTGGTTTGGTCCTCACAGCCGGGGCGCAATTATCAGCTGTGGCGTTCTGAAAACCTGCTGACTGGCTTTCAGATTCTCGGACCCGTCCAACCGGCGACGCCTCCGGCGAACACCTACATTGATGCCACCGCCACCGGGGCCGGACCGTATTTCTATCGGGCCCGCTTGACAGGTCCGTGAGGGTTTGAGTTTCAACGGCCATTCTAATTTTCCAATCGAATATGATATCGGACCTGAAGAGCGGGCACGGGAAGTTTCGACGATGGGTTGGGCTTTTTCTGAGCCTCTGCCTGCTGCCCAGCATTTGCCGGGGCCAATGGACGACTCAAACCATTGTCCTGCGACCGGGATGGAACGCCGTCTATTTGGAGGTTCAGCCGGAGCTCCGGGATTGCGACGCTATATTCTCCGGTCTGCCCGTCGAGAGTGTCTGGGGATGGAATCGGCGGTTTACCACCGTCCAGTTCATCCAGGATGCGAATCAGTTGCTTCCCGGAAGACCGGATTGGTTGACTTATTTCCCGGGTGCCACCGGGGACCCGGCCCTCAACACGCTTTTCGCCCTTCATGGAGACCGCTGTTACCTAGTGAAATCCACAGCAAGTCAACCGGTGACGTGGACCTTGAAAGGCCGGCCGGTCCCGCCCGTGAAGGACTGGCTGGCTGGTTCCATGAATCTGGTCGGATTTCCAGTGGACGCTTCAACACCGCCCTCGTTCGCCGCTTTTTTTGCAGGATCCGCTGCCCACACCGGCCAGGCGGTCTACCGGCTTCAATCCAATGGGCTCTGGACACCGGTCGCCAATCCGGCCACCGATCGTTTGAGTCCGGGTGAGGCGTTCTGGGTCTATACCGCCAATGCCTCCACCTACTCTGGGCCAATCGGGGTCAAGCTGGAGCAAAGCCGGCAGGTTGATTTTGGACGAACGGTGCCGGAGACCTGGGTTTCGCTGAAAAATTTATCGAAACAACCCCGGAGTTTTCAATTGGTTCCCAACGCCTCCCAGGCGCCTCCCGACGCCAATTTTCCGGACCTCGCCGGCGACGTTCCGTTGTCCTATTGGCAGTTTAATCTCGCCGCAAAACAGTATGGCTGGTTCCCGCTGGAGCCTCAGACCACGATCACCGTGGCCCCCGGGCAGGAAACCAAGGTCCGCTTGGCGGTGCGTCGTAAAGACCTCGCTCCGTTTTTGCCGCCAGCCGGGAGGGTCCGGTCGGAGTACCAAAGCCTGTTGACCATCACCGATCAGGCTGGAAACCGCGTTACTTTGCCGGTGACAGCCCGATCCTCGGCCAGTGGAGGACAGCTGGCTCTGGCCGCCTCCGGAGCGGGTTATCCGCTGGAAATGGGTGCTGACGCGGTACCGGATACTCACGCGGGGCTTTGGGTGGGAACAGCCGTGATTCAAAAGGTCAGCCAGACAGCCGGCAGCAGCGATCCGACTGTGCCGCGTGCCACAGGTTCCCAGGCGCAGTTTCGACTGATTGTCCACGTCAACTCGTCAGGACAGGCCCGATTGCTCCAACAAGTCATGCTCATGTGGACCAATGGGGTGGTGGACTCGTTCGGGAACATTCAACAGCTGGGCCGGCAGGTTTTGATTACCGACGATTCGTTGCTCTCCCGATTCGGAGGCGCGGCGCTGAGGGACGGAAAACCGGTGGCCCGCCGCATCAGTACGGTTGGCTTTGGATTCCCGGGATTGCTCCCGTTGTCCGGGCCGTTTGGCGACTTGCAAAATCCGCTCACAGGAACTGTCGTGACCGGCTATGACGACCCCCTGAACCCGTTCAAGCATCGGTTTCATCCCGACCATGACAATCTGGACGCAGAGCACGCCGTTGTCCTTCCCGAGGGAGTCGAATCCTACACCATCCGAAGATTGCTCCAATTGAACTTCAGCCCGGACGACCCGGAGGGACGTGCACGTGCCCAGTGGGGCGACAGTGAATTGGGTGGTACCTATTCGGAGACCATCTCGGGCATCCACAAGGTTCCCATCGTCATTCAGGGCATCTTTCGCCTCAACCGGGTGTCCCTCATTCCATTTCTCAATACCGAAGGTTGAGTTGCCGGCCATTCATTTTTGAAGAGTTTGACAGCCCTTTCATCGTCCATGAAATCACGTTTCAAAATCCTGTTCCTCGTCTCTGCGGCATTGGTTGCGATGGCTCCCGTCCAGGCCCGTCAGAATGTTGCCGTTCCCTCGATCATCAATTATCAGGGCGCCCTGCTGGACTCGGTGGGGAATAAGCTCCCGGATGGAAACACGAATATCGTTTTCCGGGTCTATAACTCCGTGTTCAACGGTCAGCTGATCTGGGGGCCCAGAACCAATTCCGTGGCACTGGTGGGAAGTGTCTTCAACACCCTGCTGGGCGGTGTCGACGCTGACTCGCGGGACTTCTCCCAGGTCTTGATCGGACAGGTGTCGCTGCCGAATGCGCCCGCGTTTCTGGAACTTTCTGTCGGAGGTATCTCGATCCAGCCTCGCCAGCAGATTCTTTCGGCTCCATTTGCGTTTGCCGCCAACGTGGCGGGGAGGTCGGTGACTTCCGGATTTGCCACGAACGCAGGAACGGCCCAGCTGGCACAACAGGCCGTCCGCGCGGCTGATGCCGACCGTGCTGCGGCTGCTGCCGCCGCAGACAATGCCCGCGAGGCGCTTCACGCCGCCAATGCGGATCGGGCTCAGGAGGCGGCCCACTCCGCGAATTCAGACTTGGCCGCTCAGGCCAATCGGGCCGTCCAGGCGGACAATGCAAATACCCTGGGGGGGTTTGACTGGAGTGCCTTGTTATCAACTCCGGATGCCTCCAAGGGATATCTGGACGGAATCCGGATTTCTCCCGGCACCATTGGCCTCGACCGCTTGAAAGCCACCGTGCCTGTCCAGGATTCCGCGAGTCGCCAGTTGCGTATCGTTCGCGGGGTCGTGAATGGGGACGCTTCCATTGTAAGCGGTCAGGGATTTACGGCAAAAGGTTCGGGGACATCGATTTTCATTAGTTTCAACAAGCAGTTTTCTGATTATCCCGCCGTCACTGTAACCCCGCTCCTGACTGATCCGCCGGTCATTTTGTCGACGTTTCCCCCGTTCAGCTTGTTTCCTCCCTACCCTGCAGTAGGCAGCGGTGTGAGTATCTTCTTCAAAAATACCGGGGGAGGGACCCCGAGCAGCATTCCCCGGTTTAGCTTTGTTGCCATCGGTTCCGACTAGGCTGCTGCCTTGATTTCAAGTGGCTATTGACCCCGCATGTCGCTCCGGAACCCCAAAGAATTTCGCTCGTTTGATGCCCTTCCTCCCGCAACCATGAGAACGTTACTCCCTCGCCGATCTCCCGGCATCGGCATAGTATTATGGATGGCCCTGTGCATGGTGGGCTCCTCGCTGGCTCAAGGGACATTCATTCTGGGCAGCTCCAGCTTTGACAACCGGCTGTTTGATCCGCGGGCGAATCCGGATGCGCTGCATGCCACCGACGCCCAGCCTCCGGCAGTGACCTTTTTTAGTGGGTCGGTAGGAGCCTTTGGTGCCTTTGGTACCCCGACGAGCGGCGGATTAACCCTGGTCCGTTCTGGCTTTGGTCAGCCGGTGCAGTCCTCTCCCTTCCTGAAACCGCGCGCTTCGGTCGGGGGGGAGATTGTGCCGGACGAATCCAACCTGTTGGGTGTGGCACCGGATGCGATTCTTCCCTCTGAAGGGGCATTTTACCTGGCATCGCAGCGCAAACTGATCGCGACCCAACCTGGATTGGTGAACGTCACCTGGGGTTCTGTGACCCGCCAGTATTTGATTTCCCCGACAGCGACGCAGCCTCCAGTGGGTCTTTATTGGGCTCAGGCGGCGGATGGCGGACCGGGTGGGCCGGGAGTGCAGGTGGCGTCGGATATCGCCATTCAGTTCCTCTGGAATGCCGCGGTTCCCCAGGGTTCCATCGTGATCAACAACCAGACCATCACCGCCAGCAGCCCGGCGAGTGGATTGGTGGTTGCGGTGTACACCCGGAAATCGAACGGGCAATTTGTCGGATTGGAGGTGGTCGATGTCCGGGATTCCAGTCCCAATCAATCGGTCCAGCTGATCACGGATATTGGAACCTTCTTTTCGCCGCTGGTGACGGTGACCAACGCCGGGCCCGTGGTGTTCCGTTCCGGACTTGCGCCCGACCCGGGGCATTACGTGGAGCAATATCGTCGGGCAGGAGATCCGAATGACGGGCGTGCCTTTGCCTTCAAGCCGACGACCGGACCGAACCAAATCAACCTCTTTTGGACGCGTACAGGTCTCGCCGGGATGATCTGGCCCTATGAAATGGACAGCTACACGGCCCAGTGGCCGGTGGACTTCGAATCCAAGGCCATGCGGTTCTATCTAACCGACGACCAAAATGGAGCTCCGACGACTTCGCCCACTGTGGATCTGGGTTCCATACCCTCCGTGACCATTCATTATAATGACGTCATCTTGGGGACGGTGAACCAGGCGGGGCAGCACACCAATGTCTGGCTGAGCGGAAAGAATCTCCACGCCAATGTCACCGGGCGAATCCTGCTGCACTATGAAAATGTCAACGGGTTCTCGAATGGTTTCCTCGGATTCCAGTTGGTCAATATCGTGGGCAACCTGCCGGATCATCCGGATGCCCCTGCAGTGATTGGATCCGCACTCAATCCCCTGACGCCGAGTCCCGACAATCCCCCCATTCCTGGGAAGGTCACCTTGGGGACCACCTCTCCCGATTCCGGACCGGCCTATGTTTATGTCCACAAGGTGGACGGCCCCATGAAGGGATTGATTTTTCCGGTCCGCCCGTCCTTTCCTGCGTCCGTAGAAGTCTTCTGGTTGCGTCAGGGGGTGCAGGGGATAGCCTGGCCCTATGAGATGGACCATTTCCGCGCGGATTGGACCAACCAGCCGCAATGGTATGTGCGGGGGCACACATCCGATGCCCGCGGTACGTCAGTTCTTCTTTCCACCAATCTCAACGCCGAGCTGATCTATCAGGAGGCCGACACCGGGGCGCGCTTGGATGGTGGCACGGTGTTCAGCACCATCGGTTTCGGTCGCACGCTGCTGAAATATTCCTTTGCCACGCCGACCACACCGGTTGGCTACACCATCGCATTCAACTCCGTTCAATCCGTATCGGATCAGGATACCTCCCGTTTCAACCTGGCGGCCCAGCCGGCACCGATTGGAACTGAGATTCAAAACGCCTCCCATCAGGCCTCCAATCATGCCCCCTCCAATCGTCCGGGCTTCGTTTATGTGGCAACTGATTCCCCCCTCCGCGAGGATCGCTTCGCCTACAACGTTTACACCAACAGTGGCCAGATTTTCCCGGTGAATCTGGGGAACCTGGAGGTCTGGTGGATGAATCTGGATGCGTATGATACCCAATGGCCGTCGCTGGTGTCCCGTTATCAGGCCCAGTGGCCCGCCCAGACGCCGACCCTTGTGATTGCCAGCGGAACAGGCACCGGGGCATTAGACCCGGCGGTCTATCCGAATTTCCAACCCTACTTCCAGAATGATCCGAATCAGCCCGGATTCAATCCGGACGATGAACATGTGGTGGTCGCCGCGGTGCCAGGCGGAGGACAGGGCCTGTTTGCGCTTCGCAGTGATCTGGGTACTGCCAACACCTCGCTGCCGTATGTACTGATGACCTACGCGCTTCCGGCGAATCCCAATCGAACGGGCTTTCAGGTTTGGAATGTTGTGGCAGAGGACGCAACCCACCATTTCAACACCATCGGTCTGGCGGGAAACAAGCTTGGCGCGCCCTACCCGCTCAGTGCCCTCAACTCGAATTGTCCCCAAACGGCGGGGGTTTCAGGACCGTTCTGGAGGGACCGAAGCGGCGCATTCTGGGCTCAGGCAGCGGGTGACAACGGGCAGGGCACCAATGTTGTCCTTCACTGGTTCTATCAGGCGCAGGATCATTTCTATTTCCCGACGCTGCCCCATACCCGATTCGGGGCATGCGTTCCCTGGCTGGACCAATATGCCCAGACCCCCGGTACACCCGTTGATTTCTCCTATTTGGTGTTCTGGCCGGATGCCATTCCCGACGCCTACACCAATACCCTGGCCTTTCAGGAACTTCCCAAACTTCACGTGGGATACACCCTGATTGATTCAAAGAATGGGCTTCCCGATATCGGAGGACAGTGCAGTGTCGAGGTCCTCTACCAGCAATCGCAGGCAACCCGATCGGTAGCCAGTGTGGCCCTGATCGATGCGACACGGACCCGCTCCGTTCCGCTCGCTGCGCTTCCGAGTGATGTCGCGACTGAAAACATTGGTGGCCTGCTCTTCTTTAAGAATCTGCCTCCCCCGCTCAGGTCCCGCCTGTTCTATGACCCGACTCAACACGTGCTGTCGTTCCGGGGTCAGAAGATTGCCACCATCCCGGGGACCTACTTGTTGCCGAACATCATTACTGCCCGCGATGCCGTGGTGTTGCAGGATGTGAAATTCAGAGGCGCCGATCCCAACTTCAAAAAAGCAGTGGAATCTCTCGTGGCCACGGCGGGCAAGGCCATCAATGCGGATTACTCGGACCCGAAGCTGGATTCAGTGGCTCTCTCAGCGGGCGTCGCGGCTGGGCAGGGCTATGTGACCGTTGCCTTTGGTAACTCCACCAATTGCCAGCCGGGCAACCTCCCCATTTCGCTCGAAATCGTCAAGGTGGTCTGCCCGCTTTACAAGGGGCGGTTGAACGTCGTCGATCCCAGTTCGCCGTTTGACGAGAAGCTGACGCTTCGTTTCGACGGGGAACTGGGTGGGCTCTCGGATAAATACGTCTTTGATTGGTATTATCAGCCTGATTTGGACGGAAGTCAGCCGCCGGTCCCCAACGGTACAGATTTTGGAAGATGGACCCGACTCACACCCCTTCCGTCCGATGGAACGGGCGCCGTCGATTTCACCATTGAAGGCGCAGGCTTGCTGACACTGAGCGACAACTGGTTGATTTGTCGATATCATGCCAAGGATGCTTCGAGTCCATGTGGCACCGACTGGAGCGATTGGACCGATCCCCAAATCCAGTTGGGCTGGATTAAACGGGTCGTCAGCGGCATCAATCCGTTTGAACAGCGGTTCAAGGACCTTGGCAATCCGAGCCGGACGGTGAATACCCTGGTGAGCATGCTCTCCCAGGCCGGTCCCCGATGGGAGGGGGACATTCCCCTCAATCCGGCCACCATTGACAAATATGGGTTGATTCAGATTTATGAAACCGTGCTGAAGGAGGGCCTGAAGCTCAGCGTGAACGGAACCCCACCTGTGGATTATGCCCCGGTGGATGATCAGCTCATTCTCGTCGCCGGACGTCTCTCCGATCTTTACATGCTGCTCGGCAATGAGGCCTTTGCGGACGCCTCCGATCCGACCATTAGTGTGGGGGCGGAAATCCCACCGGACGCCGCCCCGACGTTGTTCGCCTTCATGAATCAGGAGGCCAGTCTTCTCGAAGAGGAGTTGGGACTCTTGCGGGGGCGGGATGATGCCAAGGCCCCGGGAGTCGAGGTGTCACCAGTCTATAACCGGCTGTATTGGAATTTTACCGGGGATGTCGGAGAGACGGCCTACGTCCTCAAACACGGGATCTCCGATGAGCTGGGGAACACCAATGGGTTCGTTGATGCCCTGGACGCACAAATCATGTATCCACAGGGGCATGGCGACGCCTGGGGACATTATCTGTCTGCCACCAAATATTTCTACCAGCTCTTCCGCAATCCCCATTTCACCTGGACACCGCGGTCCGAGGCGACACAGGTGGGGGGTATCCCGGTCACGGTCAATTATGTGAACGAGAGAAAGTTCGCGCAGGCGGCGGCAGCCAAGGCGCGTGCGGGAGCTGAAATCGTCAATCTGACCTATCGGGCCTTTTATGATGAGGCACCAGAAAATCAATGGAGGGGTTACAAGGACCCTGTCCAGAGCCCGAAGAGCCGCGAGTTGGGAACGAACGAATCCCGATCCTGGGGAGTTTCCGAATGGGGTATTCGAGCGGGCCAGGCCGCTTTCCTCGACTGGGTCGTGGGCAATGCGCTTCTGCCGGAGGCATCGCAGGAAGTTGTGACGAACCTGGTGCAAAAGGTGGACCGCACCACCGTCATCGAGCTCAACGAACTGGCCACCACGTTGGATTCCATCCAGAGCGAGGTCGACAAGGCGGATGCAGGGGTCAATCCGTTGGGGTTGGCAAAAAACTTCATGCCCTTTGACATCGATCCCAGCCAATTGACCCAGAACGGGGGCAAGACCCATTTCGAGCAGATTTATGACCGGGCGGTGACGGCGATGAACAACGCCATCACGGTCTTTCAGTATGCCGAGGACAACACGCAACAGCTCCGAAAGCAGGCGGACGACCTGTCGGCGTTCAACAAGGACACCCAGGATCGCACGGCAGACTTCAACAATCGATTGATAGAAATCTTCGGCACTCCCTATTCCGACGACATTGGGAACAACGGTCAGACCTATCCCGGTGGATACAATGGTCCTGACACCCAGCATTACGAATATGTGGATCCCTCTTCACTTCTGGGGATTCCACCGGGGAACTCAGAAAGCATCACCGCCGTCTTTACAACCCCCTCGGTCGATTCCAGTGGGGCTGTAACCACCGTCCAGGTACCGGTGACCTACAACCTGTCCCACGATGGGTTTGGGATGGTCAAACCGGCCAACTGGACCGGATCACGACGGGCCTCTGGTGAGATTCAAATCAATCGTTCGGACCTGCTTCAGGCCCGGTTCCGGTTTCAGCAGTCGTTGACTGCATATGATGACCAGCTGGCCCAGATCAATCAGGCCCTGACGGATTTGGAAGCGCAATTCGCTCTCCACAGTTCCGAGATCGTCCTGCTCAGCACCACACTGGCGACACAGACATCCCTCGACACCGAGATTCTGAATGCCACCGAGCGCGAGCTCAATTGGAGGCGTGGAGCCCGGAGCGCTGATGAACTGGCGCAGGGCCTGGCGGAAATGCTGCCGACCTCCCTTGTGGCGGGTGTGGCTGCCGGCGGTGATTTAACTTCCGTGGCACGGGGTGGAATCCGGCTCGCCGGATATGCGGTTTCGGAAGCCCTTCAGTACGAGGGGGACCAGGAACAATTAAGTACACTCAGTGACCAGCAGGCCCGACAGGAGGTTGAGAGCGCCAGCAACATCCAGCTGACAGCGCTCCGTAACAACTTTGACAATGTCGTGGCACTTGGTCGTCTGAGGGAGTTGGTCCGTCAGGAGCCTCAGCGCCGGTTGGAAGTCCAGCAGTTGTACGAGGCGCTGCAGCAAACGATGGCCCGATATCAATCATCCCTTGCCCGGGGATTCCGACTTCTCGATGACTTCAACCGGTTCCGGAAAGCGACCGCTGCCAAGGTTCAGCAGGAACGTTACAAGGACATGGCCTTCCGAATCTTCCGGAATGACGCCCTGCAGAAATACCAGGCCCAGTTTGATCTGGCTGCCAAATATGTCTACATGGCGGCGCGGGCCTTTGATTTTGAGACCAACTTTGATCCCAGCGACAATCGATCCCCCTCCAAGCTCTTGAGTCAAATCATGCGAAGCCGGGCCATCGGCAGCATCAAGAACGGGATTCCTCAGACTGCCGGGACATCCGGGGACCCGGGCCTTGCGGATTCGATGGCACGGATGATCAACAACTGGTCGGTGTTGCAGGGGCAGTTCGGTTTTAATAACCCTCAACGGGAGGACACCCAGTTCTCGTTGCGGCGCGAATTCTTCCGGATACCCAATACCGGGGCAGCCAATGACCAATTGTGGCGGGCCACACTTCGCCGCTCCCTGGTCACCAACCTCTATGACTTGCCCGAGTTCCGCCGATTCGCCCGATTTGTCTCCAATCAAACCAACGAGCCCGGACTGGTCATCCGATTTGGAACCGACATCGACCTTGGTCTGAATTTCTTTGGACGTCCGCTGGGAGGGGGCGATCACGCCTACGATGCCAGCCACTTTGCCACCAAGATTCGGTCGGTGGGTGTCTGGTTCAACAACTACAATAATGTCCAGTTGTCGGATACCCCCCGTGTCTTCCTGATCCCCATCGGATCAGACATCATGCGATCACCCCTGGGAAATTCATCAACGACACGGGAATGGAAGCTGATTGAGCAGGGAATTCCCGTTCCATTTTCTTTTGGAAGCGGAGGCGTGCCATCGACGACCAGTTTCATTCCCGGAAGCGATACCGTGAACGGCAGCTTTGTGGACATCCGGCAGTTTGCGCCGTTCCGTGCCTTCCACGATGGCGGTTACAACCTGAATCAGGTGAACTATGACAGTCGGCTGATCGGTCGGTCGGTCTGGAATACCGAGTGGTGGCTGGTGATTCCTGGCGGCTTTCTGTTCAACGACCGCAATGAAGGGCTTCAGCGGTTGATCGATGGACAGTCCGTCGGAGGAGTCCGGGATGGAAATGGGATCAAGGATATCTTGATGCTGTTCCAGACCTACTCTTATCAGGGGCAATGAAGGGGTTCCCGGCCAACGGGAATTGACCAGCGACACAACAGGCGGTCGAATGAAGCAAAGGGGACTTCAACGGTTCATTGTTCCGGTGTGGGGAGTCAGGTGCCTTCTGACCGGGATGTTGATGCTGGCTGTGGGTTGGATTGCGCATGGCCAGAACGGCGGCGTGGGAGGTGGTGCCGTTTCACTCCCCGGGGGTCCGGGGAGTTTCGAGGGTCTCGGTGAATCCTTTCAACCGTCGATGAGCACCGGAATGGGAAGCCATTCCTACCCGCTGACGGTGCCGATCGGCACGGCCGGAATGGCTCCCCAGCTGGCCCTGAGTTATCAGGGGGGTGGCGGAAACGGGGTGTTGGGACTGGGATGGGGAATGGGCCTCGGAGCCATCCAGCGGCGGACCGACAAGGGCATCCCTCGTTACATGGATGGGCCAAACGGCATCGATGACGATCTGGACGGGGTGATCGACAATATTCAGGAGGAGGATATCTTTATCGAAAGTTCGGGTGAGGACCTTGTGCCCGTTTTGGAAGAAGGCGGTACCAATTATTTCGCGAAGATAGAGAGTCACTTTACGCGATTCCGACGGATAGGGGATTATTGGGAGGGCGTCAGCCAGTCGGGGAGCCGAAGCATTTACGGGCAGACCCATGAGGCCCGCATCGTTGATCCCGACAACCCGACTCATGTCTTTGAGTGGCTTCTGGAAAAGGAATTCGACACCCACGGAAACACCATTGAGTTCCACTACGCCTCCTACCCGGGGATTGGGAATCTTAACGAAAAATTCCTGGTGGAGGTGCGCTACGGGGCCGGGCCGGGGCCATGGCAGAATTTTCATTTTGTCCGATTTCAATATGAAGACCGCCCTGATTGGTTTGAGGATTGTCGGTCAGGATTTGTGGTGCGTTCGGGAAAGCGCCTGATTCAGGTCGATGTCGGTACTCAGGGTCCGGTGCTGACTAATCATGCCCAGGGAGACTTCAATCAGGATGGGGTCCCCGACAACCTGAACCGCCGGTATCTTATCGGTTATGAACCGGATTCGTATCGCACTCTGCTAAAGTCCATCACCCGGGTGGGAGCGGACGGGGTGACCCGATATCCGTCCACCACGTATTCCTATACTTCGGGGAGCACGGCAACGGATCTTTCTGCCGCTGGATTGGCCATTGGATCACTGAACGAGCCGTTTTCAACCTTTGAAAACCCGTTGATCGATCTGGTCGACCTGAACGGCGATGGATTACCGGACCTCCTTCGAACTGAACCGGGTTTCGGAGGGCATACGGCATTTATCAATGCCGGGCAACGCGGCGATAAAACAGGATCCCTCCAATGGAATTCGGGTGAACCGATGGGAGCCGGGCCGGACGGTCTGGCGTGGAACAGCGATCTTGCCTCTGGAGATTCCCATTTGGCGGATGTGGATGGGGACGGACTCGTAGACTTGGTGCGGGTGGTGTTCGATGGCGCGTATTATTATCGCAGTATTCCTGGGACCCAGCCGTCAACGGTGGGTTGGGCGGGCCAGGCACGCATCGCTGCCCAAGACTTTCCGCCTCCAATGCCCCATTTCGATCCGGACACACGTGTGGCCGATATCAATTTCGACAAGCGAATGGACATCATCAAGAGCATCCGGGTGGGAGACGGGGCGGGATACCAGATCTGGTACAATCTGGGGGCGGAGAAGTACTCCCCCCGGGTTACCGTGATCCCCGACGCGGGATTCCTGCTGAGCGCCCCCGGGGTCAAGGTGATTGATTTCAATGGGGACCGGGTACCGGATATCGCCCGAATTCGTCCCAGTGGCGTGACCGTCACCGCAGGTCTTGGGTATGGACGATTTTCGCCGCCGACCATCGTCCCCCTTCCCGACGGAGCGTTCCTTTCCGACGATCAAGTGGCCCGTGCCGATTTGGAGGACATCAATGGGGATGGCCTGGTCGATTTGGTGATTCAACGCCCGGAGCCGGGAATGATTTGGTTCTGGATTAACCGGGGTAATTACACCTTCGAAGCGCGACGGACGGTTCGCGGATTACCCGCCGCGGTCGGGACCCTCAGTTTCCGGTGGGCGGACATGAATGGAAACGGAACGGTGGACCTGGTGGTGGCCGATTCAGCCACGGTTCCCCATCTCCAGATATTTGATTTTGGTCAGATTTTGGGCTGTGTTCCCCGTCCGAATCTTCTGACCGAAATTCAAAACGGCTTGGGAGGCGTGACACGAATGGAGTACCGAACCTCGACCGATTATTTGTTGCAGGATGGGACCGATACCGCGGGCCTTTATCACTACAACTGGCCGCATCCGATGCCGTTCCCGGTGGAGGTCGTGTCGCGGGAGACGGTCTCCGATTCCCTGGGTAATACGGTGGAGAGCCAGTTTGTCTATCATGATGCCTACTATGACCCCGTGGAGAAGCAATTCCGCGGTTTTGGACGAGCGGAAAAGATAGCCGTCGGGGACACCAACTGTCCCACGCTGGTCACCCGGTACGAGTTTGACGTGGGTGCGACCGAGTTGGCCATGAAGGGCCGCCTGCTGGTGAGTTCCAGCGAAACCGAGAATGGACGTTCTTTTGGTCAATCCAAACAGGATTGGGGCTTGCATCTGTTTCGGACGGGGATCAACGGGGCGATTTCCCGATGGGTGGCCCCCTCCCGGGGCCGTACTCTGCTCACTGAACTTGGAGTCGGGACACCTCGTGAAATTCTCACGGAGTATGACTACGATGAATTTGGGCATGAAACCATGGTTCATGCCTGGGGAATCGTTGAGGGAACCAATACCTTGGCTGGAAATGATGAACGGATCCTTAAGAATAGCTTCGTTTACAACACAAATGCCTGGTTGATTGGATTTCCGCTTCGAAGCGAGGTGCGGGACGGGGCTGGAACTCTCATTGCCGCGTCCGAACATTTTTACGACGACGAGACCTTTTCCGGGACCAACCAGGGGATCATTGCTCAGGGCAATGTGACGCTTGTTCGACGCCTGCGTGACACGGCTATCCCGGAGGGTTTTATTCTCTCGAAACGCCAGCGATATGATGCCTTTGGCAATGTGGTCGCGGAATTGGATCCGCTGGCTGATCCCGCCCATTCCGAGACCGGGCACTCCAGAGAGTATCAGTTCGATGACTTGTTCCACGCCTATCCGGTGGTCGAGGTTCAGCACCTGGGTGGCGGGCATCCCGACTTGCGGTTGACCTCGGCTCACGATTTTGGCCTTGGGGTGACCCTTTGGATGACCGACGCCAACGGACAGACCACCCGGAATGGATATGACACCTTCGGGCGGACGATTTGGGAGGTGGATCCCGGGGATACGGATGCCTTCCCCACCAAGGAATTCGGCTACGGGGAAGCTATTCCCGTGGAGGGTGGCGGGCGGGTGAGCTATACGGAAAGTCGACAGCTGCATCGGACACCGGGTTCCATCCCGGGTGCGCCGAAGTCAGCCTTCTATCATATCGGGCGATCCTATGTGGACGGTCTTGGAAGAACACGACTTCAGAAAGCCCAGGCGGATGCCGATCCCGCGACCGGTGTTCCCCGGTACGTCACCGGGGGAGCTGTGCAGTTCAATGCCCGGGGTGGGGCGTTCGTTCATCTTCAATCGTATTATTCCACCAATCTCGATTTTGAGGATGTCCGTTCACCCAATTGGTCTGGAAGTTTTCACCTGAACGGACGCTACGTCACCCAGGGGTTGGGTTCAGCGCCTGCAGTGATTTTTGACTATGATGCTCTCGGGCGTGAACGCCACGTTCTCCAGCCGGATGGTTCAGCATCGGAGACCCGGTACGAGCCCCTGCTGACTCACGGCTACGACGAAAATGGCACCGATCCCACGTCGCCTTATTCCGGCAAACACACCACCCACCGGTACGATGGATTGAAGCGGGTCGTCGAAATCGACGAAGTCAACCCAATCACTGATGATGGACGGCCTTCGCCCACCTTCTCCAACTGGGTGACCCGGTATCAGTATCGGGCCGACAACGCGTTGATCGCCATCACCGACTCCCAGGGAAACAGCAAATCCATGCAATATGACGCCCTGATGCGGCTGGTGAGTCAAAATGACTGGGACCGGGGCATCACCCGACAGACCTTCGATGACGCTTCCAATCTGTTGGACCGGGAGGATGCCAAGGGCCAACACATCCGGTATGTTTATGATGGGGCCAATCGAAAGATCAGCGAAGACTTTGTCGACGACGCTTCCACTGAATTTTCGTACCGGATGCATCCCGATATTCTTTATGAATATGATGTTGCCGCACAACCCGTGGGGCAGGGGGACGGGACTGCCCTTCCGCAGAGAAATCTGTTGGGGCGGGTGGTTCATGTCCGGGACACCCAGGGCGACGAGTATGCCTCCTACGATGATCGGGGGCGGATCGAGTGGAATGTTCGGAGCCTCCCCGATTTGGTTCACGGGCAGCCGGTGGCCTATCGCACCTTGATGGAATATGATTCCATGAATCGGGTGACCCGCATGGTTTATCCCGACGACGATTTCATCACCTACGAGTATGGGGACCGAACTCTTCTTCGGCGGATTCGAGGCGGTCCCAACGGCACGATTCTGGACGATCGGACGTACACGCCCACGGGGCAGACCGAGTCCACGAAGATGGGTAATGGGGTCCGGACTTCCTACTCCTACGATGCCCGTTTACGGCTGACAGCCATGACGACCGGAGGACCGGTCATGGGTTTGGACGGATTGCTCTCGTATCGGTATACCCTCGACCCGTCCTCCAACATCCGGGAAATCGATGATCTTCGGCCCTCCGCGATACTGGCGGACGGAGATTTGCGGAGAAACACCCAGATCTTTCAATATGACAGCCTGTATCGACTCACCGGGTATCAGATTTCCCACGCCCCCCCGGGCCTGCCCCAGCGTGACGATGGACACATCGCCTATCGGTATGACCGGATCGGAAACCTGCTGGAGCAGACGTCCAATCTGGATCAATCAGAACGCGGTTGGTCGGTGACCGATTTGGGCACGTTGAACTACGGGGGCGGGTTGGGACCAAAGAATCGGGTGGGACGAACCACTGCTGATGGGGGGCCCCATGCGATGACCCAGTTGGTCCACGGGACATCGGTGCGTGACTTTACTTACGATGCCAATGGCAATATGAGCCGGATGGGGACTTCGGCCAGCCTCATCTGGGACTTTGGGGATCGATTGGTGGGCTTCCGCGACGATCAATCGAATGCAGCCTATCGCTATGACTACCTCGGGCGACGGGTATCCAAGCAGGTTTCGCCGGCTTCGAGTTCCCCGAATCCTGCGGAATCCACCTTATATGTTTCCAAGGGATTTGAGGTCCGTCCCCACGATGTCGTCGTGAAGCACGTGTTTGCCGGTTCGAGGCGGATTGCCCAGATTTCGGGGCAACTCAATGCGACCAATCGACTCCATCGGTTACGCCTGAGGGCTGGATGGAATCTGACGGCATTGCCGGTGGGCACGTCCAACCTGGTGTCATCGATTGGTTCCGCTGGAGATGCGGCGCTGTTGTGGAATTCAGTTTCCCGTGGGTTCCAGACGCTGGCAGCAAATGATGCCTCGCCCGCCGGCTCCGTTCTCTGGATTCACGCACCGCAGGCTGGAACCGTTGCCTTGAGGGGGTCGGTGGGGTCGGATGAACTGCCGGGTATTTCCGGGTCCGGTGGCTACTTTCCTTTTATCGGACCGACTGCGGTGGACCTGTTGTCCGTGATGCCTCCGGGAACCGCGTATTGGCGCTTTGATCCCGACCAAAAGGCTTGGGATATCCACCTGGGTCTGGGAACCGGCACCGATCCCCCCTCGGTTCAAATCGGTCCCGGAGAGGCGCTTTACCTTTCGGCGAGCAATGCCATCGCGGTTCCCCCGGGATTATTCGTGGCCCGGATTCGGTACTATCACGACGACCATCTGGGATCGGCTTCGGTCATCACCGACGAGCACGGTGCCCTGCTCGAGGAGTCGACCTACTATCCGTTTGGTGCCCTTCGCACCCATTATCAAGTCGGTTCCGACACGGTTGCCTATGGATTTGACGGCAAGGAGCGCGACGCGGAGAGCGGTCTGCATTATTTTGAGGCCCGGTATTTAAGTGCGGTCCTTGGACGGTTCGTCTCGGTCGATCCGCTCGAACGGAGTGATTCCCCCCAGTCGCTGAACCGGTACGCATACGTCAACAACCGGCCAATCTCATTCGATGATCCCAGCGGGATGAAGCCGCGGGCCAGTCTGGGGAATCGAGCGATGCAGACCCATTCGGGGGAACAATATAAATCCTCCAAGGAATGGGGGGAGTCCGATCGGGTGGATCCCAGCACGGGGGCGGAATTTACGGTCGTCGAATTCGGGAAGAAGGAATTGAAGCAGAAGGAGGTGACCGTGCGGGGTGGAAAGCTGGTCTATAAAAACAAGTGGTTCAACAACAAGGTCCACACCGGGGGCCAGCGGGGCATGCTGGGCTCCGGAGCATCCAAGGACGTGTTTATCTTTGTTCAGGATGCGAAGGGTAGAATGTTTGTAGCCAGGGGTGACTGTGGAAAAATCCACCATTCCAGTTTTGTTCAGAAGAATTCGGCGGGAAAGAAGGAAGTCTGGATGGCGGGTGAAATCATGGTGGATAACGGCGTCATCCGTGGGGTGAACAATCAAAGCGGACATTTTCGGCCCACGACTGAATACCTGGAAGACTTCAAGGATCACCTCAGGAGTGTTGGCGCGAATCTGGAAAAAGCCGATTTCCTCGACAAGAAGAACTTTAGTGAGGGTTTCAAAGGAAACTACAAACCGGCTCCACCCGTCACCCAGTCCAGGAGTCGGAGTGGAACCGTCGGGTCTTCCTCCCAATACAACATCTCTCCCATCGACTCAGACGAGCACCGGTACTACCGATCCCCTGGGGACGAACCCCCGAACTATAATAATGGCGCCGATGAAGAAGATGAACCTCATTACAATACAGAGGAGGAACCGAACTATAACAATCAGGAGGAGCCGGCGTACAACTCGGAGGGCTGAAATGGATCCGGTGGCCTTCAACCCGTTTCGGGAGTTGCGGAAATCCTCCGTCAAGTGCAATGGATTCCCTGTCAATCGTTCAAGCGTTATGAAATTCAGCTCCAAAGCGTCACTCGCACTGCTCGTCGCAGCGTTCCTTTTGCCGCTGGCGAATGCCCGACAACCGATCAGCGTTCCGTCCGTCATCAATTATCAGGGAGCCCTGCTGGATTCGGCAGGCAACAAACTTCCGGATGCTAACACGAATGTCGTCTTTCGTGTTTTTGACGCCGTTTTCAATGGCCACCTGATTTGGGGGCCAAAAACCAATTCGGTCGCCCTCGTCGGCAGTGTATTTAACACCCTGCTCGGGGGAAACGACTCCCAGTCCAGGGATTTTGGACAGGCGATGGCAGCCCAGGCCGTTGTGCCCAATGCGCCTGCTTTTCTTGAGCTGGCGGTGGGGGACGTTTCCATTCAGCCCCGCCAGCAGATTCTTTCTGTGCCATTTGCGCTGGTGGCAAATACGGCGGGAACGGCGGCCTACGCCACCAATGCCTTTTCGTCGTCCATCGCCGATTCAGCCCAGAATGCCTCGAGGCTGAATGGGTTCACCTGGTCCGACCTGCTGACCACGGGTAACGCGGCCTCCGGGTCTCTGGATGGAAATCGAATTCTGGATGGCTCCATTTCCGGGACCAAGCTGGCCCAGAAAACCATTGCTGCCAGCCAGTTGCGGGACGATTTGGGCATTGTTGTCTCCCCGGAGCCCCGGATGAGGATCATTCGCGGTTCGATTGCCAAAGACGGAACGATTCGCCAGGGAAAGGGATTTACAGTCAAGGCATCGTCTTCGGCGACCTACAGTGTTTACGAGATCGTCTATGACGTCCCTTTCACCTCTCCACCCACAATTGTCGCCAGCCCGGATGAGCCCTCGCAAAAAGTAATCACCATCATCGACAATAGCGCCGGATACAGGGACTTCTCGTTTTTGGAGTTCCAAACCCTCACGGGAAATCCGGTTTCGATTCCAGTGGAATTTAACTTTATCGCCATCGGACCGATGTAGGGAACGGCGCAGGTGGCCCTGAAGAGGCTTTGCGGAGACCCGGGGGCTTGCCCTTCTCTCAGACCCGTTTGGGAACTCCTGGTTCGTCAATCCCCGAAGCCGAAACTTTTTCGGTATCGGACGGCTTCAGCACGGCTTCAGGAAGGAAAAGACTGATCCATTCCCGGGCTTCGATCTGCTCCCGGCGTCCTCCTCCGCAGAGTTGGACCTGCCCATCCGGGCATCGCACCAAGGCGGCGATGCCGAAGGTGGTGATCGTGTCTGCGGAGCGGGACGGAGCCGAGCGGGAGTTGGCAGGATATCGAGTGATCATGCCCGGATCGTACGCCATCCACCCGGACATCTGTGGTCCAGGTCAAGATGCCTTCTTCTGGGCTGCTTCCGGAATTTCGACCCGCGTGGTGCCCACGTCCTTGATCTCGATGGTGGTGGTTCGATCCACCTCCCGGTCATTGCCGTTGAAGGAGACTTTGCCTTGAACCTGGAAGGAAAATTTGGTCAGGGCTCCGTCTTTGACCCAGAAAGTGGCATTTCCTTTGGCCCCTTCGATACTGGGGGCGTCGCCGCCGCCGCGCCCGCCCATGGAGAGGTATTCCTTGGCTCCGTCTTCGGTCAATTCACCCGAATAACCGGAGTCGGTTTTCTTCAGGTCTTTCACCTTGCCAGCCAAGGACACCACCTGTGCCGCAGGCGTCTTGAAGTTTTTAAGGGTCCGGGCGAAAAAACGGCCGGGATTCCATCCACCACCGCCGCCGCCCGAGTCTGCCGCAGCCTCTGCGGCCGATTTCCATTCCTCACCGATCTTGATGGCCCCCTTGTCGCCTTTGATGACCGATTGAATGGACGTCTCGCCACGCGACAGGGTGAGAAGTGCGTAGCCGTTCTTTTCGACCTTGCCTTCGACCGGACCGGGACCCCGTCCGCCATTTCCGCCACCCGCGACTTCAGTGATTTGCCTCCAGGAGTAGTTGGATTGTTCGGCGAGTTTTTGAGCCGCCGCCGTCAATTCTTCCGTGGGACCGGCGAAAGACTGCCACAACGAGCCCAGGGCGAGAGTGGAAGCGAGTACGAGAGAGATGCGTTTCATAGTGACGGAGTTTTGATACGGAAGGTCGACGGGATGTCGATGACTTGCGTGGGTTTCAGGCCTAATGACGGGCCGCCCCCGAAGAGGTTACGTCAAATCACTCCCTTGCGGGGAACCCCATCGCGAGCGGCGAAGGGGCGAAGGTCCAGACGAGAATCACTGGGATGCGTCGATCGAGCCTGCACGTCTGACCCTGTTCAAAGACCATTTCACCCCTGAATTGACCCGGTCTGCCCAAATAAATGGACGACGGCGGATGGGTTTGGGCAGAGAATAGCGCCTCGATGCAGACAATTTCTCCCTTCGGACCAGCTCGGTTGAATCCGGTCCCGACTGCTATGCCGCCTTCGGCTGATGGGGTGGCATGAAGCACTCCTCTGATTTCGGCAGAGCCGGTGGCTTTGCGCCCTGGTCCTGCCTGGCACTGCTGCTGGCCATGGCGGATGCAATGCCGGTTGCGGGTCAGGGGTGCATCGCTTCGAGGGGTGCTGGGGGGGCGGCCATCTGCGGCCAGTCCTCTGCCCATGACGATTCGGTGGGGCTCCATTGGGAGGCTTCCGTCGGATATCGATGGCTGCATTCGGATCGCATGTTCAGCGGTGACGTCGAGCAGACGCAACGCGAGGCGGAGGGAAGTCAGGAAATCAATGATTCGCATTTCATCGACCTCGCGATCAAATACTCCCTGTCACCCCGCTGGAGCACGGAATTGACGGTGCCGCTGGCTGTCCATGACCGATCGCAGGTGGTGCGGGCGTTGAACCTTCAAAGAACCATTCTTGGGCGCTTTCACACGCAGTCGGCCGGGGTGGGAGATCTTCGCTGGATGACGCGTGGCTGGATCTTCAATCCGACCGATCGCCCAAAGGGCAACATCCAGATCGGTCTGGGTTTATCCATGCCGACCGGGGATGGGGACGTGCAGGACACCTTCCTGGTTCCCGGACGCAGGGGCCCAGTCGCCCAGATCCATGCGGTGGATCAATCGATCCAACTCGGGTCCGGAGGATGGGGCGGTGTCGCGGAATTGTCGGCATTCCGGCAATTGGTCCCGCGCCTCGCCGGCTACGTGGGCGGAGCGTACACGGTGACTCCGGAAGAGAAGTATACCCCGACGGCGAGTCTGAATGGCGACTATTCCATCACCGATAACTACGTGGCCCGGGGGGGATTCGAATGGGCGGTTTGGCCCGCCCACTCGGTGGGGTTGAGCATTGGAGGCCGGATCGAAGGGGTGCCGGTTCACGATCTGGTGGGGGGAAGCGAGGGGTTCCGACGTCCAGGCTATGCCATTTCCGTGGAGCCGGGCGTCTCGGTCATGATCCACAGTTGGTCGGCGTCCCTGACGGCACCGGTAGCCGTTTATCGCAATCGGCAACAGAGTATTATGGAGCGGGAGGCGGGGCTCCCGCCGGTGGCCGCCGGCTTTGCCGACGTCGTCTTTATTCTGAGATTGTCTAAGAGCTTTTAGCGGGCAGCTCAAACCAGAACCGTGAACCCATGCCCAATTGGCTTTCACAGCCAATCCTTCCATTTTGAAGTTCCACCAGCCGGCGCGCCATGGCGAGTCCCAGACCGCTGCCGCCCTCAGATCGGGTGGGGGAGGAATCCACCTGTGCGAACGGCAGGAAGATGCGTTTGAGGTGTGAATGGGGGACTCCAATGCCCGTATCGGAAACCATGATGCGACACCACCCCGGACGCATTTCGGACCATGACAACTCGATGTGGCCCTGTTTTGTGAACTTGAGGGCGTTGTCCAGCAGGTAGTGCAGCGTCTGTCGGAATCGGGCCGGGTCCGAAGTCAGCGTGATGGTTCCCATTCCCGACGGATTGAAACGAACTTCCAATCCCTTCCTGGCCGCCATGGTGCGGATGGAAGCCGCTGCCTCCTGGAGGACCGGTGTCGGATCGAACTCCAATTCCCGCAATTGAAGATCCGAAGCATCCAGGGTCCAAAGGTCCAGCAGCGTATCCCAGAAGGTCAGAAGGGCATGGCCGCATTCCTCAATGGTTTGTGCAAAGGCTTGCTGGTCGGAGTTCAATGGAGTTTCCAGCAGCAGTCCGGCAAATCCAAGAATTCCGTTCATGGGCGTTCGCACCTCATGATTGATGCGGGTCAATTCCTCCCGACTCAATCCGGGCGGACGACTGGCAGGCAGCAGGCAGGGATCCTGGTCGGACGTCGTCCAGGAGGAGCAAATGTCGTCTGGCGGCAACGTCATCAGTCCACCCTCCGGCTTCGATAGGTCGGGGGGCGTGTCTCCGACGTCGATAGCGAACGGGGCTGCGGGCGTATGGGTGAAATCCATTTCAAATGAAATACGAAAAGACGGAGGCGAGACGGGATAAGACAGCAGGGTGAATTGACCTGATTCTAATTGAGACAACGTGCACCGTGCGCGCGTCTGAGGGAATGATCCACCCAACTTCAGGATGAAAATATCAAATAAAGCCGCAGTATCAATAGATTTTGCTCCAACCAAATCCGATGATCTGTTTACCTAAATGAGATAGGTTAAATATAGACTTGGATCTAAGATAAATTCGCACCCGGAATTTGGTCCGAATCTTAAAGAAGGGTGTCCCAAGGGTTGGGTCTGATTCCGGGGGACCCGGACGCCGCAGACCTCCGTCTTCCGCCGTTCCCGCGTCTGGTCGAAATATTGGCTTCCGTTTGTTCGGCATGATGGCAGGGTTAGTCCCCAGCGTTGCAGGCTTTCGACGATAGCGGTTTCCATTCCGGGAAATTGAGAATCGATGGAGTCTGGCCGCCAACAAACTGGACGATTCCGCCAAATGAACGCACCGGCCGCGCCATCAAAATCCTTAGCGACAGCCATCCGGCCTCATCCGCGCACCGTGGGATGGATTGGCACGACATCGGTCGCCATGGGAGGCATCAATCAGAGCCTCTTCCTTCTCAGCGCCCTCTTTATTGGGCAGGGGGGCATCCCCGGCCAGGGAAGCGCTGCCGTCCTGCTGTTGATCGTTGGTCTGGTGCTCAGCTGGATGGCGACACCGGGATGGACCGAACTGATCCTGATGTATCCCCACCGGGTGGGAGGCATCGCCGCCACCTGTGCTGAGGCATTTCGACCTTACAGTCCGGTCCTCGCCAATTTGACGGGAGTCTGTTACTGGTGGGGATGGGTTCCGACCTGCGGATTGACTGCGCTACTGGCGGCGGGTGCCCTGAAATCCCTTTTTTTTCAGTCGGTATCCCAGGAG